>PXDC01000034.1 GCA_003565135.1 Verrucomicrobiota bacterium | reverse complement strand
CCGCCGAGCACCGCCAGCCCGACCCGCTGCTCCCCGGTATCCGCCAGCCGTTGCAGCACCACGTCCGCCTCCAGGGAGAAATCCTGACGATCGAGGTAGTTGCCCACATTCGCCAGCGCGCTCGTCGACACGAGGTCCTGCGAGCTCGGTTCCAGCCTGAGGTGACTGGATTGCAGACTGAAATCCTGGATCCGGTTTCGGAGCAGCCGCTCCCCGTCGTCCTGTCCGGTCCCGGTACCGAAGTCGAGGGCCACCGGGGCATCGATATCCTCATAGGCGAACTGCCAGGCTTCGAAGTCGACCCCGGTAAAAATGAGGTTTTCTCCGTCATTATCGATCCACAGATTATCGTAGTGCATCTGCAGGCTGGGCTGGGTATTCCCGGTAACCATCACGTGGCCCACCACGTCGTCCGGCGTGCCGTCGTCGCGGAAGGCAAAGGTATCGACGGTTTCGCCGCCATCCTCGTAAGCGAGGCGATCGGTTTCCTCGGCGTCTTCCCCGCCGATGGAAAGGTAGGCGCGAAACCGGTCCCCGTCCGTGCGGTCGACCACGAGCCAGAGGTTGTGCCAGGTACCCGGCACGACGGTACCGACGGTCCGGTAGGAGTCGCCGTCGCGCAGTGCCAGATCCAGAAGGCCCTCCGAATCACCCACTTCCAGTCTTACCTCGACCCGAAAGTCCTCGAACGGGAAATGATTCCCCACATCCGGCTCATGCGCGAGGCCGAAACTCGCCACCAGGTCGTCACTTCCCGCCCGGAACTGGAGGAAAAACGTCGCCTGCTCTCCCGGACCGATCTCCGTGCCTTCGGGGAGTGCGCGGGAACCGGACCGGAAATTGCTGTTCCAGCCGTTGTTCAGATACTGGTTGTCTCCTTCCGCCGCCACCTGGGTCAGGGTGCTGTTGCCGTGGGGAACCCAGGGGGATTCGATGTTGGCCACACTGCCCACCTCGTAGGTCTCGAAGTCGTCCACCAGGGTGAAGTTCGCGTGGGTCAGAGGGGGCAGGATCAGGCCGGCGGCCAGGGCGCACACGCCGAGTCGCCGGAAAACCGGAGTCGGATAAACATTTTTCATAGAGCAGGATAAGGGTTGCGCCCCCCAGGGGGGAGGGCCGGGTTGTGGTGAATCATCGAAACGGAACGGACAGGTCGTCGACCGAAACGGACACACTTCGGGTTGAGGTCAGTTCAGAAAGAAAGGCTTTCGCCGGACTTCTTGCCAAAAGGCGAAGCAATCCGATGCTCCAGCATGAAAGAAACTCTCGCCGCTTGGCAAGGTCAAAATGCCGTTGAGCTTGGGCGTCCGGTTTTGGGTTGCCTCCCGGCGGCTTCGTGCCGGAGGCAGCTTGAACCCGGACTTAAAATCGATAAATTGGCTGCCGGGTTATGAATACGATAAAACAACGCACAGCATACACACTCCTGATACTTCTTGTCCTACCACCGATGCTTCGAGCGCATCCGCTACTCGAAGAAACCGGGGATCTCAGTCACAGTCGCGTGGCTATCCTGACGTCGGAGGAATTTAATGATTTCGAGGTAAAGATACCGTGGAGGTTTCTGCGCACCCGCGGAGCCGAAGTAACCGTGATCGGCGATGTCGTGGGGGAGGTCAATGCACACCGGGGCGACCGCACAATCACGGTGGAAAAGAAAACGCAGGATGTGAGTTACGAGGATTTCGACATGCTCATTATTCCCGGAGGTTATGCGCCCGGGAATCTCAGGAGCGACCGTGACGCGGTTGCTTTCACGCGGGAATTCGTCGAATCGGGAAAACCCGTGGCCGCGATCTGCCATGGACCGGAACTGCTGGTGGAAGCCGGTGTGCTGGACGGACGCCGGGTGACCTCGATCGGGGGTATCTCCGACCAGCTTGTCGATGCCGGAGGAATCTATGTGAACGAACCCATCGTCATCGACGGGAACCTGGTAACCTCCCGCTGGCCCAACGACCTGCCGGACTTTTGCCTGACGATCGCTTATATACTGGCGAACCAGGGGGCGGAACCGGAACCCGGGGGATGAACGCACCGGACGCGGCAAAACAGCGATCGAGCCCTTCCCGGCCCGGTTCGTCCGGCGGCGGCGGGAAAACCGGCCGGAATACCGAAACAGCCGCCGTTCAGGGATTCCGCTCAGTCCGATCTTGACCGCAACCGCCGGTGACGGTTCAACTCACCCCATGTGGAGAAGCCCGGAATCGGAAGGCGGTGTCGGCAGGAAATACACGCCGAAGGAACTGTCGGCTCTGATTTACCCCGTGGACCATGTGCTCGACATTCTGGATCACCATTCTCCGGAAATGGCGTTGAACGAGCCGATCCTGCACAAAATGGATGAAGACGAGTTGATCTTCGGCTTTTACGAGTTGTTCCAGGCCCTTCTGACCGACCTGCCCGTTCCGAAAGGCGAGCACCCCGGCTACCAGGAGGCCATGGTCGCGGAGCTGCTCAGCCAAACGTACTCATTGGTGGAAACGGAATGTGAGTTCGAAGGAGACAGCGACTCCGGTTTTGACCCGTTCTTCGGAGCGGCCCGCCGGGCGGCCTGGACCAGCTACCTCGCGCTGTGTTATCACCCCGAAAGCACCGAAAACCTGATCGACGACATCGACCTGGATTTATCGGATCCCGAAGTCTACCTGTCTTCCAGGCTGACCCGGGAGGTATGGGATGCCATACTGCAGACGGGCGGCATCTTCGACGCCCTCCTCTGGGACACCGACTGGCGCCTGGAAATCATGCTCGACCGGCCCGAACAAACGACCGAGGAAGTCCGAAAACTGATGGGCTACGACCTTGACATCATCCACCGCCTGGCCCCGACCCCCACCCCCGAACAACACCAGTCCGCCCTCGACTACCTCGGCGAACTCAGACGAACAATCGCTTAAGACTCACCGGCGAACCGAACCGCTCGCTTCGCCGACCAACCGGATACAAAAGTCGCAATATGATCCGCAAACATCCCGGAAAATGCTTCCTCGGCGCCGCTGTCGCCCTCCTTTTCACGTTCACCGAACCGTCCCTCCCGGCCCAGAGCGTGGATAAAGGAGATGGCTTTACCCTTCACGGCGTCGGCGCGGAAGTGTCGCGCTCGCGCGGTGCGGCGGTGGTGGAGGCCGCCGGGGGCGAACCGCGGCTGGCCGTGTGGCTGCAGGACCACACCGGGGGATACGGTCTCCTGATGATCGACCCGGACACCGGCGAGACCACCTTTCACGAGATGCCTTTCGAGTCCTCCTCCGGCTGGATCGCGCCCTTCACGTTCCTCTACTCCCGCGAGGGATTCCTGTACACACATTTCGAATACAAATTCGTGGAATTCGATCCCCGCCGCGGTGAATACACCCATATCGAACAAACCGAGGACCACCTGGCTATGTGGACCACCGAGGACGATGACGGGGTCATCTGGATGGGAACCTACCCGAACGCCCACATCATTTCCTTCAATCCCCGCACCCGCGAATACCGCGACTACGGCGCCATCAACGAGGAAAACTGGCCGCAGTACCCGCGCCGGGTCGCCACCGACGACGCCGGCTGGGTTTACACCCACATCGGGATGACCCATAACCACATGTTCGCATTGAACCCGGAAACCGGCGAGGTGCGCCCAATGGTGGACGAGGACGATCGCGCCGGCGGCGACGTCGTCATGTGGCGCGGGGAAGACGGCAAGGTCTACGGACGCATGCCGACCCCGGAGGCACCCTGGCTGCAGATGTACGAGGGGCGCGCGGTCGAGATCGAGGGCTCACCCGAAGTCGCGGCGGTGGTGGAGATCAGCGACCGGCAGGAAGGCGTTTTTGGAGCGCTTCCGGACGGCCGGGAAATCACCCGCCTGAACGTCCCCGGCGGCTGGATGCGCGTCGCCGACCCGGAGGGCCGGGAGCGGCGCGTTTCCTTTGATTATCCCTCCCACGGGGCCTGGATTTATTCGCTCGAAATCGGCCCCGATGAGCGCATCTACGGCTCGACCGGCCATCCTCTACACCTCTTCGCCTACGACCCGTCCGACGACACGTTCTGGGACACGCCTGTTCGGGGAGGTCACATCAACGCAATGACGGTACTCGGCGACAGGCTCTATGGCGCCATCTACACCCAGGGGCTTCTTATCAGCTACGACCCCGACCGGGACACGGAGTACAATGTTAACCCGGGGACACTGGCGGCCAGCGGCGCCACCATAGACCGGCCGCATGTGATTCTGGCCCATTCCGACGGCCGCCACATAATCCAGGCCGGCACACCCGGCTACGGCCTGACCGGCGGCGGCATCATGGTCTACGACACTGAGTCCGGCGACAAGGTCATGTACCAGCACACGGACCTGATCGAGTACCACAGTACCATGGCTTTGGCCGAGCTTCCCGACGGAAACCTCATCGGGGGCACCACCACATCGCCCGGCACCGGGGGCGAGCGCATTGCCCGGGAATGCACCCTTTACATCCTCGAATGGCCCTCGATGGAGATTGAATACCAGGAAAATATCCTGCCGAGTGTCCGCGAAATCCGGGAACTTCTCACCGGTCCGGATGGCCTGGTTTACGGGCTCGACGTCGAAGGCACCTTTTTTGTTTTCGACTGGGAAGCCCGGGAGGTGATTCACCGGGAATCCCTGGCCGACGCCTACGGCAACATCACCGGCGGCCAGGCCCCCCGGGTTTGGTCCCTGGGGCCGGACGACCACCTATACGTTTTATTCCGCAACGCCATCGTGCGTATCGAAACCGGCACCTTCCGGCACGAGAAGCTGGCTGTACCGCCGGTCGAGGCCCGCATTGGCGTCGCTCTCCACGAAGGCCGTCTTTACTTCGCCCAGGGTTCCGAGCTCTGGAGCTACCGTCTCCCCTAGCAAAAAATCCGCTTTCCGGCGACACCGCCGTCCGACGGCGGGCCCCGGGTACCAGGAAAACATGGATCGTCACCCCGAACCGTGTTCTGCTTCAAAAAACACCGCTTTCGCCGCTCATGAGCCCCGTCCTTTCCTATACGGCCCTGATCGGTGGTGTGATTTATACCCTGTCGGGTATTCTCGGTCTGATGGCGACTTTTGAGATCCTTGCCTCGATCGAGGTTGCGGTGGCAACGCAGGACGAAAATGACGAGGAAGCCCGCGCCGCCATCGGCCGCATTCGCACACAAATGATTCTTGGCTCATCGATCGGCATCGTGCTGGGCTTGTCGTCGGTCATTATCGGTGTCGGACTCTTCGCCCAACGGATTTGGGCTGTTTACGGGTGGCTGGCACTGGTTTCGTTGGTTGCGGTATGGACCGCGTTCGACTTTTTTTTCGGCACCTCGGGATGGCTCGGCACGACTATCATTGTTCTCGTTGCCATCTGGTCGTGGGTGGAATACCGGACCGCGGGCGTTCCCGAGGCGAGTGAGTTCACCGTGGAGGGGGCCATTCAGGCCGGCCTGGGTACCATGGCCGGTACCGCTTTGGCATTCGCGGCGGCCTGTATTGCCGGTCTTGTTTTCGGCGCCATCCTCGGGTTGATGGGAGAACGCACCGGCGTCCTGCTGCTCTCATTTCTCTCCGGTACCGGCGCGGGCTTTCTGGTTCCCCTCGTCCTGGCAGTATGGCTGTGGATCACGCTCCTGGTGGACAACGAGCGCATTCGCCTGGGACTCCTGGGCGGCGCGTTTGTGGCGGTTTCTCTGGTCGTCTACGCCTGGGGAACGTGAGCCGGCGACCGATCGTTCCAACAAGGTGGGGGATCGCACCTCGCGTTCGTGGCAAAGGAATCGACACCGCTCCTACCGTACAAAGCTGTGGGTTCCCGACCCGACGTCCCGGATCACGATAAAATCGTCCTCCGCCTCGCCCTCTCGCGGTTCGCCATTGACCTGAACGACGTTATCGCCCGCCTCCCCGGCGGGAACATGGACATCGGCACGGGTATTGACGGGAACGTTCACGGTCATGGCGAAGGTATCCCCTGCATCGGTGAAATCGACGTCAACCGATCCCCTGATGGTGGGCACTCTTATACGCGCCCATTCCAGGCCGCCGGTTTGCGGCCGGACCTGGAACCTGGCAAAGGCCGGTTCCAGGGGCCGGATGCCAAACAGCCCCCGGGGAATGTTGTTGGCCGGGGCGGAACCCCATCCGCCATGGGAAAAGGACATGTTCGGTTTCAATTCCTGGTCCCACGCCTCGGCGGCAATGGTGGCCCCCACCCGGTACATCATATGCCCCCAACTGTTTCCTTCAACCGCGCTCATCAAATCCAGGGCGGCCTCGCCCCTACCGGCCTCATAAAGCGCTTCGAGAAAAAACTGCGCCCCGTAGACATTGGCCCGCATGCCGCGTTCCACGATATGCCCGGCCACCGAACTCACGGCATCGGGCCCAACAACCCCCAGGGCCAATGGAAAAACCCCGGCATGCAGGGAATGATGGTCGATCGCCTTGCCGTCGCGAAACGTTCCGGCCGATTCGTCATAGAACCGCTCGTTGATGGCGGAACGCAGGTTCTCCGCCAATTCCGAATAACGCGCGGCCTCCCGGTCGTCGCCCACCACCTCCGCAATCCCGGCCAGCAGCGCGACGGCACGGTAATTGAAGGCATTAACCACCGTGTTGAACTCGGAAAAACGGTAGCCGTCGCGGAGATTCGCCGGCCAGTCCACGAGATCCCGCCCGTACCGACCGCCCACGGCTTCGTCCTTTTCCACCAGGTAATCATCGTTGATAAAAGGCTCCAACGTCTTTTCCCGCAAGACGGCGTAATGGTCGACCAGGGAATCGGCATTACCCGTGTACATGTAGTCATTCCACGCCATCATGACGGAAATCTGCTTGTACTCGGTCGGCCAGGTGGGCCGGTAATAAAGGTATTCCATGGAATACCGGGGAAAGGCGAACTGCCGCTCCACCGAGTACTGGGAAAGCTGGTTGATGTAGGCGTCGCCTTCGTAATTCCGGCGCTCCCGGGCATGGGTGTCGACGTAAACGTCCAGGCTGGTCGCTTTAATACTGTATTTGAGCATCTCCCACACGTCGTTCAGCACCCGGTCCGAAGAGTCGAAAAAGGATTCATCGGCGTTGAAGGGCTGCCGCACCACGACCGCCTGAACGTTCTCCGTCCCCAACCCCCCGGGTGCACCGATCAGCTCCACGTAGCGAAATGACCGGTAGCCCCAGTTCGTAAGCGTCCGCGGCCCCTCCGCCAACGCCCACACCTCCTGGTAGGTATTGCCGGTGCGCTTCTCGTACCGGACCCGCTGCGGTCCGGCCAATTCCTGCCCCAGCCGGATCTCCACCTTTTGCCCGGCGTCGCCGTCGACCGTCAACCGCAGCCCGCCGATAACGGAACGCCCGAAATCGATGAAGTAACGGCCGGGTTCGGTTTCGACGACAAGCGCCGGCTCGACCGGAAACTTCGCTTCGTTGGGTTTCGCCGAAGCCGCCAGATTCTCGATCGGCGCCTTCTCCACCGCATCGGCCCAACCGTCCTCGTCAAACCCGGCCCGCTTCCAGCCGAAAGGGTACGCGGGCCCCTGGATAAATTCCCGGGGGGCCTGGTAATAAGCCCCGTGACCGGCATTGCCGCCGTCCACGTAAACACCGTCCCCGCCCAGGGCCATCCAGTCGCCATCCGAGTTCAGGGTAAAGCCGGTTCCGTCCACGAAGCGGACGTCCATCTGGAATAGAAACTTCCGCTCGTCACGGGTGTAGTTCAGGGCGGCCGCAACGTTGGGAGCACCCGGCTTCAGGTGGTCCGTAACGTCGTACGTATTATAACGATTGATACCATTAAAACCACGCTCGGGTCCGCACCCGATAAACTCACCATTGAGGTACAAGCGATAGACGTACTGGCTGGCTGATTCGGGCGACAGAGCGGTGACGTTAATAATCGCGCTGGCGATCTCCCGATCCGGCAAGGCAAACGCCCTTCGCAGAAAGACAAAATCGCTGTCACCACGATCCCAAACCGGGGTGGCTGTCCATCGATCCCCCACCGCCGTGACAAACATCACCGGTTCCGAATACGGACCGCTCCGGCCGTCGCGATCCCAGACGCGGACCTGCCAGAAGTAGGGCGTGTTCGCTTCCAGAGGAGGTCCGTCGTAGCGGACATTGCTCGACTCCGGTGACGCCACCCTCCCGGAATCCCAAACATCGGGCCGCCCGTCGTCCAGGAGCTTCGACGCGGTCGACACCCGGACCTGGTAGGCGCTTTGATACTGGTTCGGTTCCGGATGCTCCACCACCCAGCTCATGACCGGCGTAAGGTTTTCTATCCCCAGGGGAACCGAGAGGCGCTCCAGGAGCAATCCGCTCGGTCGCCCGGGAGACCCGGTATCCGTCCCCTCCCCTTCAGCCGCGGCCCCCCCCAGGCAAAAATAACACAGGCAATGGCGGTAAACAGGTTTCTCATCATGACGGTTTCTGCTTGGATCGGGGGTTCACGGGATGGTTCGGGAAAATTTCCGGTGGCGGGCGCTCCCTGAGATCGCGCCGGGCCGCAGGCAACGACCGGATCTCCGGCGGAGGGTGATTCGGGCGGAGCCCCCCGCCCCCGCCGGAGCAGGCGAAGCCATGCCGCCAGCCTGGGCGCAACCCCTCCGGCCGGCAAGGACAAAACCGTCGCCCATTCGCGCCGGACCGATGTCGGAAAACCACCGTGCCCCTGGCGAAATCCGAAGCCTACACTTGCGCCGACGACGACGCGAACTCATGTTCTGCCGTAATCCTGATGCAAAAAAGCGGCTATTTGAAAACAATGGGCGGGACGGGGATTCTCGTAATCGGCGGAATAAGCGCCTGGATGCTTTTCCGGCCCGGGCCACCGGCCGATTTGCCGGAATCCGCGCCTCCCCGTCCCGGTCCGGTTTCGGAAGCGTCGCCGCCAGAAACCATCGAACCGGAACCCGACCCGGCGCCCGGCGCCGGACCCGAATCCGTGCGGGAGCCCGGGGGCGATCCCGGGCACACGCGCGAAGCCATTGCGGAACCGGCACCGGAACCCGTGGCGGCAGCGGAGACCGCGACGGCCGTGGCGAGCGTAGAACGCGATGAGGTGCGCGACGCGACCCGGACCACCCGTACCTTCGGATTGCAATCGATTGACGGCGCGGACGCGGTTCCGGTGTCCGCCTGGCTCGATACCGGCAGTATCCCCCTGTACGACGAAACGACCGATACGCTCGAATTCAATGTCCGGGGCCGGGCGGCCGCGGCCGACGACAAAGGAAATCTCTTTTTCCGCGAAGCCGGTCGATTCCAGGTGGTGATCACGGTGAAAGGAGACGACGGAGGGATCAGGATCCATCATGTGGTTACCGGGTTTCAGAATCATTTCGACGGGGAGCGACAGGCGAGAATCACCTACCGGGGCCCGGTCCGCAACGACTCCGCCGAGACCGCGACCGTTGTCCGGACCTACGAAGCGGACTCCCGGGGCTACGCGCTTCCCTTGCGGGCCTGGTTCGATCCCGACATCATCGATCCTGTAGAAAAATTCGACTGGCTTCGTATCGATGATCCGGAGGCGCTGACCTTCCGGCAGTACGATACCAACCGGGCGGAAATGGACCGATCGGGAACCCTCCGCTACCGGGACGAGGGATCGGTGCGCCTATCGGCCCGCAAACCCGGCGGGACCCCATTTGACACCGTTTCCATACAAATTGAAAACACCAAAACAGGGTCTCGATCCACCACCCTCAGCACCTACGAACCGCATCCGCCGGACGTCTCCGACCACGTTCTCGTGGTTTACAACCGGCGGTCCGCGGACAGTGAAACACTCAAGGACTACTACCTGCGCGAGCGGCCGGGTTTCGACCGGGCCAATGTTCTGAGCGTGGCGACAACAACGGACGAACTTGTCGCGGAGGACAACTACCGCGAGGAAATAGAATCCCCGGTGGTGGCGTGGTTGTTGGAGACACAAAAACCCATCCGCTACATCGTGCTCCTGCTCGATATTCCCACGCGTGTTCACGGCCGCGTTGCGGCGGAGGACGGAAGCGGAACCCGTTATCAAATCGGCGACTCGGTCTCTCACCGGCTGATGTCGGCCTTCCGCGAACGCGGCATCCGCGACGGCGAAACCTACTTTGACGAATCCCACCAGACGTCGCCTCCCACCTACGTCGGCACCCCGTTTTCGCTTGCCCGGTTCGAGGGCATGACCGCCCTGGTCACACACCTGAATATGGGGGACCTGGAGGCGTCTCTCGCCTACGTCGACAAACTGAAGGCTTTCCACAACACCGGGCCGCTGCTCCATCCCCCGGATGATTCCCATGCCCGGAATTTTTTCATGGAGGACCACGACGCCCACAATCGCCTGCCGGCGAATTTCTTCGGTCATCGCTACGGAGAACGCATGAAGGCCGGATTTGCGCGGGCCGGCGAAATGAACCTGATCCATCATCCCAAGGGTTCCGGTCACATAACGTCGGGAGAAAACGTCGCTTTTTTCGGCACCCTGGGACGTTGGGGCGGACGCGGCGCGGATTACGCCATCGACGGGCAAATTGAGTGGGGCGCGCAGTCCGACTGGTGGCTCATGCTTTCGGTGGAAAGCTTCAATGGACAACGAGTCCCCGCACAGCGCCAGGGAGGTGAAGCGCACGTCTTTTACGGTCCCATGGACCAGGGGAACTTCGTCGACTGGTTCAGTGCCCACGCCTTCGGCGGAGAAAACTACTCCCGCACACCGGTGGGCGCGGTTTGTCACGTCGAAGAACCGACTACGGCCGGAGTCAACGACTGGGGATACCTCGCCATGTGGTACGACGGATTCACCTTTGCCGAATGCGCCTGGGCCAGCCGGCGGACCCGTTATTTCCTCGCCATCGGCGATCCCCTCGTCACACGCAAACCGCCCCCCGCGGCTGACCGCGACCCATGACCCCGTGGCCGCCTCCCATTGCTTCCGGTCCCGTAACCCAACCGGACCGCTACGTGAGAACCGGTCAATCGCCGTCCGCTCCCAACCGGGGGCGCCAATGGGCCACCAGTTCCACCAGTCCCGCTTCGGTCGATACAAGGGGTTCGTAACCGAGATCCCGGCGGGCGGCGCCGATATCAAAATAGTGGTCCTTGCCCAATTCCACCGCCAGGAACCGGGTCATGGGCGGCTCCTCCTTTCGTCCCAGAAGCCTGTAAAGCGCCTCGCAGACCGCGCCGGCCGCGTAGGCGGTCCGCAGGGAAACGCGTTTGTCCACGGTCGGCACACCGAGGGAACGAAGCAGCTGGTTTATCCAATCCCAGAGGACCACCGGCTCGCCCTGGCTGATAAAGTAGGCCTTTCCGTCCGCCCGTCCCGGTTCGTCGAGAGCGCGCTCGGCCCGGAGGTGAGCCTCGGCCGCGTTGGCCACGTGCACAATGTCCACCCGGTTGGTCCCCTCTCCCACCACCCGCAGCCGCCCCCGGCGCGCGCGGTCGACCACACGGGGGATCAGGTGGTTGTCGCCCACGCCCCAGATCAAGTGAGGCCGCAGGGCCACGGTGTTCAGGTCCCCGGACCGGTTGGCGTCCAGGATCTCCCGTTCCGCCAACGCCTTGGTGTGCGCGTAGTGACACAGCCAATGGCGTCCGTAGGGGATGGATTCGTCCACGCCCGCGAGGGGGTCGCCGGTGAAGACAACACTCGGGGTGCTCGTATAAACCAGCTTTCCCACGCCGTGCCGGCGGCACCCCTCCAGAACCGCCCGGGTTCCCTCCACATTCGGCTGAAAATAACTCTCCCACCTCCCCCACACGCCGGCCTTTGCCGCGACATGGTAAACCACGTCGCGGTGCCGGCACGCCTCCGTCACCCGTTCCCGGTCGGCCAGGTCCGCACGGATCTCCTCCACACCCATCTCCACAAGGTCCGGGTGGGGCGTCCGCCCGAGAATGGCGACCCGATCCCCGCGCTCCAGCAATCGCCGCACGAGGTACCGCCCGAGAAAGCCGCCGCCGCCGGTTACCAATATTCGTTTCACACCACGACCCAAATTGTTTTCCCCACCGGCGACAAGCCATTCCCATCCGATGGCGGCACCGGGGCCTTACGACGGGAAATTATCGCGGAAGGGTATGAGGAACGGTTGCCGCCAGGCGTCGCGCCAGGGCGAGGCGGTGAATCTTCGCGTTGTGGCGCACGTCGACGGGAAAGTGTTTCACAAAAAAGAAACGGCGGATCTCGGACGTTATATCGAACCGTTTTCCCCGGGCCCGCAGGCGGTGCGCGAAGGCCTCCCGCGCGTCCTGCGATCGGGGAAAATCCCCCGATTCCGGTTCCACCGCAAGTGCCGGCGTCTGATTCCCCTTCGGACCGAGGCCGATCAGGGCGGTTCGAAAGACCCCGGCGACCCGGTTGAATATGGCCTCGCAACAATCGGTGAAAAGGGCTCCATCGGCGGTTTCCACGCGTTCGATCACCCGTCCGCAAAACCAGACCCGGCCGTCCTCATCGACGTAGCCGGCATCCCCCATACGATGCCAGAGCCGGTCCCCTTCCCAAACCTTGGCCGCCGCCGTCGCCTCCGGCAGGCGATCATATTCGCGCGTAACGACGGGACCCGAAACCAGGATTTCGCCAATCCGCCCCCGGTCGAGGTCGGGAACCGGATCCCCCTCCCCCTTCGGGCACCGGTCAATCTCGGCGATTTTGACCCGGATCCCGGGAAACGGCCGACCCACACAGGTACCGGCTCCCCGATCCGTCAACTCCCGGGTCTCCTCCAGGATCTCCGG
Organism: Verrucomicrobiota bacterium; assembly: GCA_003565135.1. GTDB lineage: Bacteria > Verrucomicrobiota > Verrucomicrobiia > Opitutales > T3Sed10-336 > PXDC01. The sequence continues at coordinate 2,995 of PXDC01000034.1, read as the reverse complement.
TCCCGATATGGAGGAAACCGGCAGGGCTTCGGTGGCCCCGTAGGGACTGTGAATCTCCCCGCCGACGAGGATCTCCCGGTAGGTTTCGACCAGTTCGGGCGGCACGGGCGCACCGGCGACCAGGATGCGGCGCAGGGACGGCAGGGTGATCCCGCGACAGCGGCAGTAGGCGCCGATTTTCTTCCATAACACGGGCGATCCGAAGCTGTTGGTCACGCCACAGGTGTGGATGGCCTCGACAATGTGCGCCGGATCGACGGTGGCCGGACGGCTCGGATTGATCTCCGGCACCACCGTGGTCATTCCGAGCGCGGGATTAAACAGGGCGAAGACCGGCAGCATGGGCAGATCGATCTCCCCGGGCTCGATTCCGTAATGACCGCGAATGGCCTCGACCTGGGCCTCGAACATGCCGTGGCGGTAACACACCCCTTTGGCCGGACCGGTGGATCCGGAAGTGAAGAGGATGGCCGCCTGATCATCCGGCCGGCTCGGACAAGCCGGATACGGATCAACCCCTCCCGGAGGCACGGCGCCGACGCGGGTCCCCACCCGGACCCTCACGCTGCGAAACACCCGCGGGAACAGGCGGCTGACGGCGATTCCGAGCGGTATGGCGACGAGGGCCTCGGGACGGGTTCGTTCCACGCACTGGAGGAATCCCCGCAAGCCCATGCCGGGATCGATCACGACCGGCACCGCCCCGATCTTGAACAGGGAGAACACGATGGCGATGAGATCCCGCCCCGGCCGCACCATCAGGAGCACCCGGGTCCCCCGGCCGATCCCGAGGCCGGTCAGCCGCCGGCACCGCCGGTCGACCTCGCGGTCCAGGGCGGCAAAGCTCACCGTATCATACCGAAGCCCGCGCCGGGACCGGACCGGAATCTTCAAGGCGCAATCCTCGGGCCGTTCCGCCGCCCGGGCGGCCAGGAAACGGGCTACATTACTCGATTGCTCGACATTGGATTCCATTTGACCCCAAAAAAGAGAAGGCCGCCATCCAGGCGGCCTTGCAAAAACGTAACCGTTACCACGAACGCGGGGAAGAACCTTGGGTGAAGGCTCCCCGTCGGCGGAACCTCAGTAATCGTAGTAGGTGAAGAGCCCCCAGAGGAAAGTGGTGTTGTTGCCGCTGTACGGGGCGGCCGGATCGAATTCCGAACGGCTCACGGGAAGGGACGTCCGATTCACCGGCTTATAACTGCCTTCCCGGTGCTCGTAAAGGCCGCCAAGAACGATGGTGTGTTTTTTGCCGGCCCGCTCCGTCGACATACAGGCGGAGAATACAAAGGGCATTGCGAGGAGGGAAAGTATGACAAACAGTTTTTTCAGGTTCATGAGACGCTTGGAATAATTGAGTGCTTGGGTAAGGATTAGTAGGGTCCCGGGATGCGATTTCAAGAATAAATCGCTAAAAAATCAAACACCGGGGTTGTCTCCCGAAAAAAGCCGGTGGGCGGTCCGGGCAACCCAACCGGCCGGGTCCGCTTCAGTCCAGGTGGAAGACTTCCTCGAGCCGCATCATGGACTGGTCCGCGCGGGTACCGTCGAGGTTCTCGAAAAACGGCGCCATGGCCTCCTGCCACCGGCGGTTGACGTCGCGATCGGCCATGCCCGCAAGCGCCTTCTCGAAATCGGGAGTTTCGAGGTACCCCACCAGGAGACCGTCGTCACGGAGAAACAGCGAGTAGTTCGTCCACCCCGTCTGGCGAAGCGCCTCCAGCATCTCCGGCCAGACCGTGCGGTGGGCTTCGCGGTATTCCTCGAGCCGGTCCCGGCGGACCTGCAATAAAAAACAAACCCTTTCCATACCACCGGTTTTAGGCCCGACCCGATCCGGGCTCAAGCCGATTGTCCCGCCGCCAGGCCCCGCGGGCCGCCGGCGTAACGGGCCGAAAACGGCGTCACTTGTGGTCCCAGGGCAGGCGGACCTTGACCGGACGTTGTTTCCAGACCTCGCAGACCTCGAAAATCTTCCCCGGGTTCAGGATGTTCCGCGGATCGAGGGCGTTCTTAATCGCTTTCATAGCCGCGATCTCGGCCCGGCCGTGCTCCATTTCGAAAAACGGTGTCTTGGCGAGCCCGATCCCGTGTTCCCCGCTGATGGTTCCCCCCAGCGCCAGCACCTCTTTCATCAGGGCACGGAGAACCTGCAGGGCCCGGGCCGATTCCCGGTCGTCGTCGCGGTGGTACATGATATTGACGTGGAAGTTGCCGTCGGCGGCATGCCCGAAGGTCGCGATCGGCACGCGTTTTTCGCGGCTCAGTCTGCGTATGAAGGTCAGGAGTTTGACCTGACTCCTCAGCGGAACCACCACATCCTCGTTGAGTTTGCTGTCGCCGAGCTCGAACATGGCACCGGAACATCTGCGGCGGACCTCCCAGAGGGATTCCGCCTCCCCGTCATCGGCGGCCTCACGGATCGCCAGCGCCCGGGGTTCGAGCACGTCGAGAAGCCGGCGGCGCTCCTCCCCCACCACGGCTTCGTGCCCGTCGACCTCGATGAGCAGAACGGGCCGGCCCGGCTGGCCGTCGAACACGGGACGACCGGTTGCGCCCTCGGCGCAGGAAACACTTTCGCGGTCGAGAAACTCCAGGATGGACGGGATCAGACGCTCCCCCAGGATGGCCTTGACGGTCTGCAGGGCCCGCGTTTCGTTTTGAAACGACGCCAGCACCGTCCGCCGGGCGCGCGGTTTCGGAATCAATCGCAAAACCGCTTCCGTAATCACCCCCAAAGTGCCCTCGCTCCCGACCCAGAGGTCGCGGACGTTATAACCGGCCGCGTACTTGCGCAGATCGCGTCCCCAGGACACCACCTCGCCGGTGGGCAGAACCCCGCGCAAGGCGAAGACATAATCGCGCGTGACCCCGTATTTGCCGCCGCGCATGCCCCCGGCGTTGCAGGCGATATTGCCGCCGATGGTGCCATACCGCAGGGACGACGGATCCGGCGGGTAAAACCAGCCCGCCGGATCCGTCGTCCCTGCGG
>PXDC01000013.1 GCA_003565135.1 Verrucomicrobiota bacterium | reverse complement strand
TGGAACATCTGCCATGGAAACTGTCCGCTTTCGACCAATGGCGCGCGGAACATCCCGGATCGACGGTCGCCACGTTCAACACCGGATACAGCCGTAATTACGAGCGCAATCCGTATGAAGCGTACTTTCAAGGGGAAGGATTGATGTTTCCGGCGAAGGGTGGCGACGATGATCGTCTCCCGGAAAAGGAGCCCATCGTCGGCGTACAGTCCGACGGATTCGCGAGAGGCTATCCAGTCGCACAGGTGGCGGCGGCGCCGGGCGGACGCGTGGTCGACGAGACGCCGGCGGGCCGCATTGTGTTGGAGGCATCGACGGACGGCAGCTCGATCCGCGTCGTTGAAAAACCGGAAGGGGTCCGCACCGTCCACACCTTCTGGTTCGCGTGGGCGTCGTTTCATCCCGGTACGGACCTCTTCGATTCGGAGCGGTTACAAACGGTCGGCAGGAAAAGAACAACTGACTCACAAAATTACCATGAAGAACGAAACGTCCGTGAAAGAACGTTACGCGGCGGCGGCGCGCCAACGCGAAGTCGCTCTGTGTTGCCCTGTCGATTACGACGCCAAATTCCTCGAGGCGATTCCGCCGGAGGTCATCGAGCGCGATTACGGCTGCGGCGATCCCTCCCGTTACCTTCGCCCCGGTGAAACGGTGCTCGATCTGGGCGCCGGCACCGGAAAGATCTGTTTCATCGCCGCCCAGGTGGTGGGAAAGGAGGGTCGGGTCATCGGCGTCGATATGACCGACGATATGCTGGAGGTCGCCCGACGACACGCGCCCGCCGTGGCCGAACGCATCGGTTATGCCAACGTCGAGTTCCGCAAGGGACGGATACAGGATCTCGGGCTGGATCTGGAGGTGCTCGACGCGGAGCTGAAAAAGCGTCCGATCACCGACGCGGCCTCCTTCCTCGCCGCCGACGAACTGGCGCAGGATCTCCGGGTAAAACGCCCGCTGGTCGAGACCGATTCCATCGATGTCGTCGTTTCCAACTGCGTGCTCAACCTGGTGGACGCCCCCGAAAAGCCGAAGCTTTTCCACGAAATTTTCCGCGTGCTCAAAAAAGGCGGCCGCGCGGTCATTTCCGACATAGTCAGCGACGAGCCGGTCCCGGAATCCATGCGGAACGATCCCGAACTGTGGAGCGGGTGCATCTCCGGCGCCCTGACCGAGGAAGGGTTTCTGCAGGCGTTTGCCGACGCCGGCTTTCACGGGATCGAATTGCTCAAATTCGAAACCGAGCCCTGGCAAACGGTCGAGGGAATCGAATTCCGTTCCGTGACCGTGCAGGCGTGGAAAGGAAAACAGGGGCCCTGCTACGAGCACAATCAAGCGGTTGTGTACACCGGCCCGTTCCGGGAGGTGCGCGACGACGACGGTCATCGCTACCCGCGCGGCGAGCGCGTTGCCGTGTGCGACAAGACCTTCCGATTGCTCAAGACGGCGCCTTACGCGAATTTTTTCGCCTTTCTGGAACCGCTGGAGCCCGTGTCCCCCGATGAAGCGGCCCCCTTCGATTGTCGCCGCACCGCCAAACGCCATCCCCGGGAGACGAAAGGCATGGATTACCGGGCGACTACCGAAGCCTCGAACTGCCGCGAAGGCGGCGATTGTTGTTGAGCTCGGCGCGCCGCAGGATCCGTTTCGACGCCAGCCCATGATGATCGTCTTTCATCTTCTCTATTTCAGCGCCGCCGGCCTGCTGCTGACTTACGGTCTCAACTGCTACTACCTCATTCGTCTTCATCGCCGGGCGCTCCGGGAGCGGGCCGCCGGCGCGGATTCGGAAGAGTCGGTCGAAGGCTTGGCGGACCAGTCCTTGCCGACCGTGTTGACGCAACTGCCGATCTATAACGAAGCCAACGTGGCCGAGCGAGTCATGCGCGCCGCGGCCGCCATGACCTATCCGGAGGGGCGTCACGAGGTGCAGGTCCTGGACGATTCGACCGACGGCACCCGGTCGCGGGTGGACCGAACGGCCGCGGAACTTCGGGCGGCCGGGAAACGGGTCAACGTGGTTCGCCGTTCCGACCGGCACGGTTTCAAGGCGGGCGCTCTCGCGCACGGCCTCGAACAGACCGACGCCGAACTCGTCGCCATCTTCGACGCGGACTTCGTGCCGCCTTCCAACTTCCTGCTGCGCCTGGCGCCGGCGTTCCAGGAGAACGAGCGACTGGGGCTGGCGCAGGCGCGATGGGGCCACCTCAATCCGGGGGATTCGATCCTGACCTTCGCCCAATCGATCGGCATAGACGGGCATTTCACCATCGAACAGGCCGCCCGTTCCGGCGGAGGGCTTTTCATGAATTTCAACGGCACCGCGGGCATCTGGCGCCGCCGCACGATCGAGGACGCCGGGGGCTGGAGCAGCGACACCCTGACCGAGGACCTGGACCTGTCCTACCGGGCGCAGTTGGCGGGGTGGAAAACGCGTTTCTTTTCCGACGTGGTCGTCCCGGAGGAAATTCCAGGCACGGTCGCCGGCTTCAAGTGCCAGCAGTTTCGCTGGGCCAAGGGATCGATTCAAACCGCGAAAAAACTTTTCCCCCGGGTCTTTCGGGCGCCCCTCCCCTTTCGCGTCAAGGTGCAGGCCTTTTTTCATCTGACCCACTACCTCATCCATCCCTTGATCGTCTTCATTGCCGTGCTCGCGCTACCGGTGCTCTGGACCCTGCCGTTGCACCTCCCCCCGGCAGCTTTTGCTTTGGTCGCGCTGATCCTGGCGACCGCCATGGCCGGACCCAGCAGTCTGTATTTCGTGAGCCAACGGCAACTCTACCCGAACGGCTTGCGCCGTTTACTCTTTTTGCCCGCCTTGATGGCGGTGGGCATCGGCCTCGCCGTGTCGAACGGGCGGGCGGTGGCGGAAGGGTTTTTCGGGCGCAAGGCGGGCGAGTTCGTGCGCACGCCCAAACGCGGCGACCGGCCCGGAGGACTCCGTTACCGGGTAACCGGAAAGGTCGGCCCTGTCTGGGAACTCGGTCTCGGAGCGTACTGTGCGTTAAGCTTGTTCTTTTACCTCCAGGCCCAAAATTACCTCATCGGGCCGTTCCTCGCCCTGTACACGGTGGGATTCCTATTCATCGGCCTGGGCGGCTTCATCGAAGCAATGGATTTTTCCCGGCGCCTGGCCCGCCCGGCACGCCGTGAAACACCATGAGTGACGGATCCCGAGGCGCGTACGGTTCCGGGACTTTCATCGCCTTGGCGATAACCGCTTTGACGACCTGCGCGCTGTGGGGATTGTCACCCTCGGTTCACGTGAGCCCGGCGCTGCGAATGACGGCTTTTGCTCTTCTGGCGATCGTCGCGGTGGCTTTGGTCTTGCTTCATCCCCGGGGCTGGAGCGGAAAACAGACCGTAATCGTTTTGCTGTCGATCGCCGCGGTCGCCCGCATCCTGCTCCTGCCGCATCCACCGACCGACGACATGAACCGCTACCTATGGGAGGGCCTGCTTGTCCGGGAGGGAATCTCACCGTACGCTCAACCCGCCGAAGCGGCGGAGCTGGAACCGTTGCGCGACGAATATTGGGCGGAGATGAACCATCGCGACGCCTACGCGGTGTATCCTCCACTGGCCCAGTTGGCCATGGCCGGCATCGGCTTGATTGCTTACGAACCCCTCGTCTACAAGACCGTTTTCGCCTTGGCCGACATGGGGGTGGTGGCGTTGTTGCTCGTTTTGCTCCACCGGCGCCGGCTG
>PXDC01000451.1 GCA_003565135.1 Verrucomicrobiota bacterium | reverse complement strand
GGGAGAGGTGCAACACGTAGAGGTTTTGAAACACGAGGAAGGTCGGATAACTCTGGAGGTCGGGTCCGGCAGATACGGCTTTACTACGAAGCTTCCAAACTAATGGCCGGTGAGCCGGAGGGGGGTCGACGCGAGGCGGAAACGGTTGATAGGAAAGGGCGACGGATGGTCGTTCGGGCGGGTTTTACAGGGGATGCGCCCCCGTTTTGTTAGCATAACACATCAAACTCTTTGCCAATCGCAGTAAGGCGGTAGACGGTGGGGGTAGATTACCTGAAGGATAAACCTTCACCTGAAAACTCCAATAGAAAATTCCATGAAGCGACCAACCCTGAACTCGTTAATCGCCGTATTGTATGCGCTGTCACTTCTGTGCTTTTCCGTCGCGGGTAAAGCCCAGGAAGGATTGCCTGACGGCTTTCCCGTGACGGACGATCTGAGCCTTTACCTGGATGCCGAAGCCCTGGAACTGGACGACGGTCACGTTGTGCGGTGGATCGATCGCTCCGGGAATGCCAATGATGCCTGGGATACGACACCACCGGATCCGGTTATGCCGATGCTTCTGGAGGGGGTTACGCCCTCCGGGCAGGACGCGGTCCGCTTTGACGGCGTCGGGGGTTATGCCGAGATCGCGAGCAACCCCGATGATTTCGACGGGCGAGCGAAGACAACCATGGTTGTGTTCCGCGCCGACGTTCTGGAGGGGGGATTGACCGCCGGACGGATTTCCAGTACCGCCTACGAGATTATCGATGACTGGGAGCCGGCCGATAACCAACCGTCCGGACGGACCAATACGAACGTGCTGTGGGCGCACCAGGATTCGAACCTGCGCGTGCAGAACCGGAACCCGGATGGGGGTTCGGTGGCGGTTTCGACGGCATCGGGCAGTCTTTCCGCCGGCGAGTTTGTTGTCGGTACCAACCTGTGGCGGGAAAACGGGGACACGGTGGCTGCGCTGCGCAACGCGGCCAACGAGCGTTTCCAGAATCACGCGATCGGCGCATTTGCCTTTCCGGAAGGCCATATTCACACCCGTATCGGGGCGGGCAGCCGGCATGGGGATACGGGATTGGACCTGTTTTTCGGCGGTGAGGTCGCGGCGTTTGTCGTCTTCAACCGGGAACTCCCGCAATCGGAGCTTGAAGCGATGGAGGAATACCTCCACGGCATTTACCTGGGTGACGGTCCGGGCGAAGGGGGTCCGGGGGAGCCGCCGGTGACCGACGGCCTGGTGGCTCATCTCAATGCCGGGAATCTGGAAACGAACGGGGAAACGGTGACGCGCCTCGTCGATATTTCGGGACGCGACAATCACGCACCCACCTACGTGGAGGGAGCGGTCGCTCCGACAATGCCCACGCTGCTTGCCGATGCGACCCCGTCCGGAATGGCGGCGGCCAGTTTTGATGGACGCGGGGCGTACATGGAAATTGCTTCCAATCCCGAATCTTTTGACGGCCCGGATAAAACCATTCTCACCGTTTTCCGTTCGCACACCCTGGGCCTGCCGGGACGGTTTATCACCTCCGGTTACGCGGAAGGGGAAAATTTCCCGTACTACCTGACCGAGGCGATGTTCGCGACGACCATAGGGGGCGGTACGCTGCGGGTGACTCTCCGGCACGATGACGGAAATCTCAACTTTTCCAGTCCCGACGGATCGGTCACAACCGGAGAGTTCTACGTCGGGGGAACCCAGATTTCGTCCGACGGCAACGCGTTGTCGATCATTCGAAATTCGGACAACGAACGCTTCGTTAACCAGGAGACCGGCATTTTTTCCAATCCGGAAAGCCATTTGTTCACGCGCCTCGGCACCGGGGGACCGAGCGGCGTCGTGGAAGAGGTTCAGCCGGACTCCTTTTTTACGGGCGAGTTGGCCGCAGTGCTCATCTACAACCAAGCCCTAGGCACGGAGGACCTGGAAGCGGTGGAGGAATACCTGCACCAGGTTTACCTCGGCGACGGTCCCGACGGGGGCGATCCCGGGCAACCGCCGGTAACCGAGGGCCTGGTGCTGCACCTTAACGCCGCGAATATTGACACCGATAACGGGGTGATTAACCGGATGGTGGACGTTTCCGGCAACCATAACGATGCCGAGAGCTTCCTGTTTACAGAGCCGCGCCCATCTCCGACGTTCGTGGAGAATGCCACGCCAACCGGTCGGGGGGCTCTTCGGTTCGACGGCGACCTGCAGTACCTGGAGATTGCGGGCAATCCGGATGCTTTCGACGGCCGGGAAAAGACAACGATCGCCGTGTTTAATCCGCATGTGTTCGGCCTGAGACGAATGATCGACATGCACTATGGGACCATCGATGTCGACAACCCGGATGCGCCCGCCAGAAATCTCATGAACAGCATGTTTACAACGACGGGCGGAGCCCTGAGGATCCAGAACCGCGAAGCTGCCGGCGGAACGGTACTGGTTTCGTCGCCGAACGACGCCGTCGAGCTCGACAAATTCCATATCGGGATCAATCACTGGCTGGACAGCGGGGACATGTTTGCGATCGTTCGAAATGCCGAGAACGACCGGTTTGTCGGGGAGACTTCGGGGGCGGACGCCAACCCGGGAGGCAATACGCGAGTGCGTATCGGAGCGGAGGCGGGCAGTGAGCCGGATCGCTTCTTCAGCGGTGAGCTCGCGGCCCTGATCGTCTTCAACCGGGCGCTCTCGGACGAGGAACTGGAGCAGGTCGAGGGCTTCCTCTACGAACGTTATCTCCTGGCGGCCGATATTCTCGAATCGTTCGAGGACTGGATCGCCCAGTTTGATCTGTCCGAGGCCGACCAGGCGCCGGAGGCGAATCCGAGCGGGGACGGTGTCACAAACCTGGAAAAGTTCGCCTTTGGCATGGATCCGCTGGTGGCCTCGCGCGCCGGACTTCCGGAGTTTTCGGTGGTGACCGACGACGGGGAGGAATTTCTCGCTCTTACGATCAACAAGAACCCGGAGGCTCAGGGTATCGCTTACGCGGTGGAGGCGAGCGAAGATCTGATCGAATGGGGAGCGGCGGAAGCGGATGTCGTCGTTCTGGAGGAAACGGATCAAGTGTTGCGGGTTCGGCTTGCCAATCCGCTGGGTCCGGCCGGCAAAGGTTTCCTTCGCGCGAAGGTTACGTTGGAAGATGGAGGATAAACGACAGGGAGATCGATCGGAGGGAGTCCGCCGTCTCGGCGCGTTAAGGGTGCGCCGCGACGGACCTCCCTCCGATTCGCCCCGGCATCCCGAGTAAACCTGCGGAGGTAAACGTTCCGGGGCTGAGGAAAAAAGCAATCACTTACAGTATATTGGGTAATCATTTCAAGGGAGTCATTTTTTTCGGATGAAAGAAAAGAACACATATTCAAGCACCGCAATTCGCGCATTCACGCTGATTGAATTGCTTACGGTCATTGCGATCATCGGGATTCTGGCCGCGATCCTGGTCCCGGTTGTTTCCCAGGTGCGGGAATCGGCGAGAAACGCAAACTGTCAAAGCAACCTGCGACAGATCGGTACGGCGATTCACTCGTACATGACCGACAATCCCGCCGGTGACCGTTTGCCCGGCCCGACCTTTATTTACGTCGATCCGTTTCACACCGGGGGCCTGACCAATCCGTTGCTGCCGCATATGGGCATGGGGGCCGTACGTAACTCGAACGAACCGGTTCTGGTGGAACTCTTTGTCTGTCCGTCATTCGAAGCCGCGTTTC
>PXDC01000191.1 GCA_003565135.1 Verrucomicrobiota bacterium | reverse complement strand
CGGGAGGATCTGATGGCGGCGGTCACTCAGGCGCGCGGCGGGGTCGACGAACTTCGTTTGCGGGGGTCCGACCGGGATCTGACCGTTGATGCAAGCGGAGAGAGCGCGGTGATGGAACTGACCGGGCGCGGGTTGCTCTCATATCAGGGGCATGGACGGCAGGAAGACGTCCGCCGGTTTCGGGTGGAATGGGTAAAGGTCGACGGCGACTGGCTGATCCGGAGGGTGGATCTCATCGACATTCTCGAATAGCTTTCAGGGCGGGAATTCCTTGAAACGTCCGGCCGCTCCTGTTTGTCTCCTCTTTTACCTTGTACCATGAGCAGTCACTTATTCTTACGGTTCGCCACGGCGTTCATTCTTGTTTTGAGCGCGGCGGGCTGCGCTACGCTGCAGAAAGGCAGCCACCAAAGGGTGCCGATCGAGTCGGAACCGCCCGGGGCTCAGGTTTATATCAATCATGAGCCGGCCGGCGAGACGCCCATGTATGCGGTTCTTTCGCGCCGGAGCGGGCACATGGTCGAAATTCGCAAGGACGGTTTCGACACTCAGCGGGTGGACGTCCGTCCGGTTCCGAATCGGCGTGATGGAGCCTTCATACAGTTTTCCAGTGACGATTACACCGGAGCGCTGAACGACCTGCGGCCTTCGCGAGTTTGGGTGGGCATGCGTCCCCGCATCCTCCCGGCCGCTGCCGGTTCGGATCCGGCGGGCGAGAAGGAGGCCAAGCTGGAGGAGGCTCGCGCCTTGCGGGATGCCGGGCGCTATTCGGAGGGGGACTACGAGTACGTGGTGCGCCGGATCGAGGAGTTTTACGGTCGATCGCGATGAGTCCGGAGTTCTTTCCGGGCCCGGTCTGGGTGGAGGAAGGATGCTGTCCGTGCGATCTCGGGAACAAAAGCGGCGATTTCCTCATTTCTAGGTTGAAAGCGGAAAACGGGAACCTAGGTTATGAGTTGGCCAGGTCCTATGCAATGCTGGGCAGGCGAACTCCGCCAGGACCGGAAGGTAGCAACGGTAGCACTGTTCCACATGTGCCGTAGGTCGCCTGGCCACTTTTTTTTATCCGGAATGTCGGCGAACTATCAGGTCATAGCGCGGAAGTGGCGTCCCCAGGTCTTTGACGACGTGGTCGGGCAGGATCACATTGTGAGGACGCTGAAAAACGCGATTGAAGGTGAACGCGTCGCCCACGCCTACTTGTTTGTCGGTCCCAGAGGCACTGGAAAGACGAGTCTGGCGCGAATTTTCGCCAAGGCGCTCAATTGTGCCACCGGAGTAACCGCCACCCCGTGCAACGCCTGTCCGTCCTGCGACACCATCACGTCGGGCAACTCCATGGATGTTATCGAGATCGACGGGGCCTCGAACAATTCGGTGGACCAGATCCGCGATTTGCGCGACGATGTGCGCTACGCGCCGTCCCAGGGAAAGTTCAAGATCTACATCATCGACGAAGTCCACATGCTCTCGAACCAGGCCTTCAACGCTCTGTTGAAGACGCTGGAAGAGCCGCCCTCGCACGTGAAGTTCGTTTTCGCCACCACCGAATCGCAGAAGGTGCTTCCCACAATCGTATCGCGTTGTCAGCGATTTGAACTCAAGCCGATCGCCGAATCCCTGATTGCCGAGCGTTTGGGGCAAATCGCTCGGGAAGAGCAGGTTGACGTCGAGGGGGAGGCCCTCGCGGCCATCGCCCGCCTGGCGTTTGGCGGCATGCGCGACTCCCAATCCATTCTGGACCAGATGATATCCTTTTGCGGAAAAACGATTACCGCCCGGAATGTGCAGGAGGTTTACGGGATTCTCACCGCCGATCAGGTGCGTGAGCTGGCTTCGCACCTGATCGGCGGTGATTATCGCCGTCTGGTCGCGTTTGTCGATTCCCTGGCCGAGGAAGGGCGCGACCTTTTTCGGGCACTGGTCGACTTGCAGGCGTTTCTCCGCCAGGCATTGGTGGATGCCGTGCGTGGGGAAGGCGGGATTTCGACGAGCCACGGGAAGGTGACGCCGGAACGCCTGACGCGAATCCTCGAGGTCCTGCGGGACGGCCGGGAAAAGGTGATGCACGGACTTTCCGACCGGATCAATTTCGAGATCGTACTGCTTAAGGCCGCGGAAGAAGGCCAGGCGCGCGCGATAGACACCGTGGTCAAAGAATTGGCCGACTTGGCCGCCTCGCTTCCTGAGGAGGAGGTCGCGGAAAAAAAAAAGCCCCAATCGTCGCTGATCGCGACGCCCTAGAGACGCCCTCCGAACCGGCGACCAGACCTTCGGCCGAGTCCGCGCCAGAGGATTCCGCGCTTTGGGAAGCTGCCATGCCCGTCACCGGTCCGCGAACCAAGTCGCACGGCAACGGCGATGGCTCGGGAGGGGGAGACGAGGCCGCGCTCTCTCTGGATGAAGCCGTAGCCCGGATTCCCGTCGGCGCCCGAAGCCGGTTGGAGGAGCTTTTTCACGGCCGTTTCATCGGTGTGAAGCGAGTACCCCGGGAAAAGCTGCGCTGAAGGCCGCGGCCAACCGGCTTCAGGTGGGAAACCCGAGCCTCTTGGCGGAGATTCCGCGTGCGGCCAGTTTTTTGTTCAATCGGCCGGTGTCGAGAATGCCGACAAGACGGCCTTCCGCGTAAACCGGGAATACCTTTTTTCGGTTGCGGGCCAACATCTCGTAAAAGAGATCGAGAGGCCACTGCGCCTGCAGCAGCGAAATGTTCCGCTCGCAATGGCGGCCGATGGGGTCGCCCTGCAGAAAGGTTTCCTCCCCAAGGATTTCGATGTGGTCCTCCAGCAGCATTCCGAAAAGAGTTTCATTTTCGTCGATGACCATGAGAGCACGCGCCTGCGTCCGCTTGAATTCCGTCAGTGCTTCGCCGACCGGGCAGTCGGGGGTAACCGTGGAAAAGTCTTCGTCGATGAGATCCCCGATATACAGGTCGTTCAGGAGCTCTTTTCGCTCCACCATGCGGTATTCGAGGTTCCCCGCAAAAAAAATGAAAGCGAACAGGACGGCGGGAACGACCGCGATTCCCATCCCCAGGAGCGGCAGGATGAAGAGGGCGGCGACTACCCCGGCGGTGGAAAGAATCTTGGAAACGAGGGCGGCGGTGGCCGTCGCCTTCAGGTAGGTGAACCGGTAGGTCAGTAGGGCGCGCAGGACGCGGCCGCCGTCCATGGGGAAAATCGGCAACAGGTTGAACAGGCCCATCACCAGATTGACCAGGAGAAGGGCCTGCACAAGGGTGCGCCAGTCGACAATGGGAAACTCCCCGGCCCGGAACAGAGCCATCAGCTCCCAGGGAACCCCCCCCAGGACGAGCAGGAAGGGCACGAGGGCGAAATTCACGGCCGGCCCCGCGAGAGAGATTGCGAGTTCTTTCGAGGCCTCCCGGGGAAGGCTTTGGAACTGGGCCATGCCTCCGATGGGCAGCAGGAGAATGCGGATCACTTCGATGCCGTAGTATTGGGCTGCGAGACTGTGGCCCAGTTCGTGCAATACCAGGCAGCCGAAGACCAGAAGGATGAAAAGCAGGCTCCAAATAAAGCCCCATGGTTCGTTGCTCAGGAACCCGCCGAAAGCGATCAAGCCGAGCAGGACGAAAAACGTGGCGTGCAATTCCAGGCGGATCCCGAAGATCGAGCACAAGTGAATTGACCAGGATCGCATGGTGGATTAACTAGTTCGGATTGTTCGGCGAATGCGGGCGACCGGTACTG
>PXDC01000444.1 GCA_003565135.1 Verrucomicrobiota bacterium | reverse complement strand
TTTGACGAGCCCGGGATCGGAATACCTTCGGATTCAGGAATAAAGCGAAACAAAGAAATTATATTACTCCATTATCATCCCGCTTCCAGCACATAAGGTCCGTTTTTCTCGCGGGCGAATCGAGGCCTCGGCCCCGCCCGTAACGCCGGGGATCCCCGGGACGCCTCCTCGCTCACTCGTCCACCAGAAAGGCGGCCAGATCCTCCCAGACCTCCACACCGGTCCGGTTCATGAGTGTGTTGTGGTCCGCCCCCTCGATTTCCCGCAGGCGTTTCCGGCCTTCGAATCCTTCGTAGAGCTCGCGGCCCAGGCGCGCCGGCACCACCTCGTCCCCTGCCGCCAGGAGCACGGCCACCGGGCCCGCATAACGAGCCAGGTGGCGTTCGTTGTCGTAGCGGTCACGCAGGAGGAGGCGCACCGGGAGGAAGGGGAAATGAGCCGCTCCGACATCACCCAGCCGCGTGAAGGGCGTAACCAGGAACACCCCGTCCACGTCCCCGGCCCGCTCCGCCGCCACCCGGGTGGCCACACCGCCGCCCAGCGATTCTCCCAGCAGGAAAAGCGGCGCGTCATCCTCCTCCAGCAGCGAATCCGTCGCCGCCAGGGCTGCCTCGACAAAAATTTTCTCCGACGGCCGGCCGTCCCGTCCTCCGTAGCCGGGATACTCGAACAGGTAGACGTCCCACGGGGCGCCGGCCTCAAGCGCCTCGAACTGATGGACGTAATAGTCGCGGATCAGGGCGTGCCCGGCATTCCCGTGAAAGACCACCAGGCGGTTTCCCCCGGCGCTTCCGGGCGGCTTCCAACCGAGAAACGCCCCGTCGGACGAACGCCACGGTTCCAGCCCGATTCGCCCCGCCTCCTCCTCCAAAGAGGCGAGGTCGTCCGTCGTCGGGTAGTAGATGTACATGCGCTGGAATACGCCCATGAGGACAACCAGGCCGAGATAGACCAGGACCAGAAACCGGACCACCCGGATAGCCGGCGATCGCCACACCGATTTTTTCTCCGTCATGCCGCCCACCGTAAAACGGGAATATGGGGCGACGCCAGGGTTTTCGCCTCCCTGCCGCCCGACCCGATCGGCACGGGCGGCGAACCCGGCCGGCTGCCTCCCGTGGTCCGCCCTTACGAAACCATCCCGGACGGAATTGCGATTGCCCCCTTCCCGGTTCGCCCGTTAGACCAGTGCCATCGGTCATGAAGCGTAACGATCTCATTGTCCTCGGCGTGCTCACCGCCGTCCTCGTGGTGGGCATCGCGATGCTCCTCATCCAGCGCCGGGTGCCGCCCGGTATCGAGCAACAGCACATCACCCCGTCCGAGGCGGGTTACCACGGGCGAGAGGAAGCGCGAAACGACGAACCGCACACCACCGTTTACTGGGTCAGCATCGACGGGCTCCGTCCCGATTACCTGGACCGCGCGCATACCCCGTTCTTCGATTTTCTCAGGGAGACCGGCGCCTACAGCCTCGAACACGAACCGGTTTTTCCATCGGTCACCTTCCCCAGTCACGTATCCCAGGCCACCGGCGTCACGGTGCGGCAACACGGCATTCCCGCCAACCGGTTTTACGATCTCGAAACCGGCGAATTGCACAGTTACCCCGGCGACTCCCGACTGCTCGAGGCCGAGCCCATCTGGACCACTGCCGTCCGCCAGGGTTTGCGGGTGGCCTCCCTCGGCTGGGTCCTCGCCCACGGACAGACCGGCGACCACGTCGCCGATTTCTTCGATCCCGAGTTCCCCCGGGGCCTTCCCAACGAGGAACGCCTCGGGCGGCTGCTCGACCTCTGGCGGGGCGACGAGGACCCCGGCGACCCCCTCCGCCTGCTCATGGGGTACGCCGTCGGCCCGGACAGCCCGGGACACCGCCACGGGCCGGAATCCGACGAGGTCATCGCCGCCGTCGAGGAAATCGACGCCATCCTGGGCCGGCACTACGAGGAGATCGTCGCACTCTGGAATGAACGGCGTTCACCGCCGGACGCATTCTACTTTGTCCTCACTTCCGATCACGGCATGAGCGAGGTGCACACCCTCGTCCACCCCGGTCGCCTGACCGGGCTGGAGGACAGCGACGACGCCATTCTCGTCTCCGTCGGCCCCGTCCTCAATCTTTATCTCGACCGCGCGCTCCCCTCCGATGAACGCGAACGCGTCCTGCGGCAAACCCTCACCCGCCTCGAGGACTACGATTTTGTCCGCGCCCACCCGCGCGAGGAACTGCCCCCCGAATGGGGGTACGCCCACCCCACGCGAACCGGCGACCTGGTGGTCACGCTTCCGCCCGGCTACACCTTCAGCGGAAAACCCGAAGGCATCACCCTGAGCGCGGAGGAGGGCGACGGTCCCTTCGGGATGCACGGCTACGCCCCTGCCGACGACCCGAACATGACCACCGTCGCCTTTTTCCACCGCCACCCCGCCCCCCTCGGCGGCACCGACCTCGGCCCCATCGACTCCCTCCAGTTGCACCCCACGGTGGCCCGCCTGCTGGGCATTTCCCCCGCGCCCGGGACCACCGGCGAGCCGATCGAATTCAACGACATCAAGTGAGGCGAGACACGCCCGCCCGGGCCCTCGCGCCGCCGAAATCCCATGATTCGGTCCCTTCCCGCGTGCCCGGACGGAAAAGGAAGAATTTCCACCGTGCATCGTCGTCGAATAGATCTGGACTCGGATTATAAAAGAAGTTTATTGACATTTCATTTCTCTGACTTTACAGAGTCAGAATCAATTCTCAGGCATCCCTGTTTGACCGGCCTGTATCAAACTAACGGCACTACCGTCATGACACCCAATCACAAACCACTCATCGCCCTCGTGGCCGCAGGGGTCCTTCTGGGATCCGTCGCCGGCGCGCAATCCGTCCTGTTTCAGGACAGCTTCAATTCCTACAGCGTCGATCCGTTGAATCCGGCGCCGCCGACAACCATCGCGGAGGGAGGAAAATGGACCGATGTCATCACCGGAGCCTCACCCGGCACCCCGGTCGCCGTGGTTCTTGACAGTGACAACGCTTTTGGCCGGGGCACGACCAATCAAATCCTCCGCATCCAGAATGCGGTTAATTTCGGCTTGGTGGCGGACAGGCTCTTCTCATCACAAGTGGTCACGTTCAGTTTCGACCTGATCATGGACCCGGTGACCGACCCCCAGGACTTGACCCAGTTTATCAACACCAACCAGTTGTTTGCCGGTGACGGAACCATTGCCAACGCGAATCGAGCTCACCTCGTTTCACCGCGAATCAACGAATCCGAGCAGGTTGACGGGCGTTTCCACGGAATCAGCAGCTCCAGTGACGGCTATTTTACCGTCGGGCAACTGCATCGCGTCGATGTGGTCGTCAACTTAAGTGATTCCGAGATCTCCTACAACGGAGTCACCCTCGCCTCCGGGGGTGTCGATTCCTGGGTGGACGAGAACCTTATCCACGCCAATGCGGTATTCGCGAGGGGCGCCAACGTCGTGGTACCGGGAGATATCCAGTCGCTGCGAATGGGAACCTTCTCCAACAATGTATTCAGCGGGCGTTTCGACGGGGTCACCATCTTTGATGGCGCCCACATCGGGGCTCCCATTCCCGAACCCAAAACCTACGCGGCCATCATGGCCGGACTCGCCTTGGCCGTGGTCGTGTTTTTACGACGCCGCCGAATCCGATAGCCGGATGGATTCCTTTTCCCGCAAGGCCCGCCGGCTGAAA
>PXDC01000260.1 GCA_003565135.1 Verrucomicrobiota bacterium | reverse complement strand
CGGCCCGTCTCATCGAAGATACCCGGAGCACCCAACACGTTGGTCTCATCGCCTCCACCGTCGAAATCGCTGAAGTAAAAAGCCCCTCCGTCGTGATAACGTACCACCCGGTCGAAGACGTTCCGGGCCGCGTGGAGAGAGCCGTAAGCACCGGCTTGTGCGCCGGCGGATCCGGTGCCGGTCAGACCGTACCCGACCATGAAAAACTCCCGTCCCAATACGTTTCCTCCTCCCCCCAGGGTCGCGGGTGCGACACCGGCCACGGGAGTCTCCAGCCGAAAGAGCCCGAAGTCCCAGGGCTGAGCGATCCCAACCCCGGGATCGGCCTCCCAATGCGGATGCTGTCGCCATCCCCCCGGTAGCGCGTTGTACGTGGTTCCGTTAAGCTCGAATGAAAGGTTGGTCACCTCGTCCGCGCTCCAGTTATGCGCGGATGTAAGCACCCAATCCCGGGCAACGAGCGTTCCCGTTCCCAGAAACTGCGAACCGCCTTCTTCGATGTTCACTTGCCCGACGGCCCGGAATTCCGGATGGGTATCGAAATCGGCCGCCAATTCCCTCGATTCCGATGAGCTGAAGTCGTCGTTTAGAACAATCCCGGACGCCGTTGATCCCAATCCAAACAAGACCGTGCTTGTCAGGATCGCCCGATGGCCCACCACGCATCCGCGCCAAGGGATACGCACGAGCATCAAATGTATCTTTGCTGATTCAAATGCGGGCATCCCAACCTCGTTCCTGCCTGTTAAAAATCCTGCGAATAAAGTCCACGGCGTCACTCTACGGTCACGCGGAAAAACATTGAATCTTCGTCACCGGGAGCGGTAATCGTCAGCGAATTCAAAGGCGGATCGGCTTGAATGCCGGATTCGAGGGTTCCCCAATTGGAAAGGTCGTATGAGTATTCGATCCGGTATCTCCGGCCTTCGGAAGAAGGCCAACTCAGGGTAGCCTCATAGACATTGTCGACGGGGCGATAAACAACGTTTGAGGTGTGCAACCTCGGATAATCGCTCGCGTCAACCGGGCTGGTGCCCATCAGGTATTCCTGCCAGACGGTGTAACCGTCGCCGTCCAAATCCTGGTGCGCCAACGATTCGCCTTCCGGGTCGAGTCCGTGCTGCGCGTACCAGGAATCGGGGATCCCGTCATCGTTGCTGTCGATCCAAAGAAGGACGGAGGTTTCGAACGAGTTATTGCTCCGGTCGGCATCCTCAAGCAGATCCGTTTCATCCACGGACAGGTAATAGGTCCGCTCGCCCTCCGGCTGGGTTCCTTCGGCCAGTTCGACCGCCAGTTCGAGACTCTCTCCCGGCTCCAGCCGAGCGACGTTTCTCGCTCCAAGGGGGTCGACAAACGAACCGGCCGGCTTTTCGGAGAAAACCTCGAACCGGGTCACCGGCGAGGGATCGGTACCGATATTGCCTACTTCAACCACAAAGCGCAAAGAACCGTCTTTCTCGGCCCGGTGCCTCAGCAGATCGAGAGCGAGATCGACATTGCCGACTTCGATGACGCTGACGGCGTTGTCCCTGGTAAACTGGGTTACCTTTTCCTCCGGATCGACAACCAGGTAAACCTCGGAGCGCCCAAACGGGATTATCCAGTCCGTTTCTATCGTCTTGGTCTCACCCGCCCGCAGCCATCCGGGAATCACGTGCGTTTCAATCAGTTCGCCGCCCTCGTCGGGGTCACCCAGATAGAAGGCCGCTTCGACGTCGGCGACGGCAACATTCCCGGAATTCTCGATGGTGCCGCGCAAGGTGGCTTCTTCGCCCGGAAATACCGCTTCGGTTTCCAATTCCATCGAGCCGTCCTTTACCGCCAGGTCGCGTATGATGGCGCGCTTGGCGACCAAAAGGTCGCTGCGGCCCGGCTGGGGCACCCCTTCGATTTCAACCACTTCCCCGCCTTCCAGCTCGACAAGCCTGTCCTCTTTAACGATTTCAACGTTCACGTAGGCCAAAGTGAGGTTCCCCATGGCGTCCCAGACCGGCGAGAAACTTTTCTCAAGGTCAGTATCCTGCGAGAGATACTGATCCTCTCCCCAGGTCTCCGAAGCCGGATCGAACACCCGGTAGTGGGTTGTGGAACCGACCTCGGCCATGTCCTGCCAAATGGTCAGCAAATTGCCGCCGGGTCCGAGGGTGAGGGCAAAATCGGCAAGGCCCAGAGAATCGGCGCCTTCGGCACGAACCGTTTCGGCGGGCAACACAAAGTCGTGGGACGAAACCAAGTCGTCTCCCCTCTTCCAGACAAGGTGTGCGGTTTCGTCGTCTGCCACGGCAACCCGAACGTTCCGATTTGAAATGCCCGGGGTTTCGGTCAACTGAACAGGGACTCCCCAAGCATCCTCCAAGGCGTCATAGGTCACGTAGAATATCTCTGAATCAAAATCCTCGAGATCCCCTTCAGAACCTTCCGCCCACGCCAGCACTGCACGGTCGCCTCCGGCCCCAAGGGATACCTCCCCTTCGTAAACCAGGTCGTCGAGCAGGACCGCGGGAGCACTCCACTGGGCCTCGCCGCTGTCCCAGCGAGCCCACCAAATACGACTTTCCGCTCCAGGTTCCCCTTCCATTCGATTGGAGGTATTGTCAACCCAAGTCAGAATAAGGTCTCCGTTCGACAGGGGTCCGGCCAACCGAGGCGTGCGATCAAGATGAAGATTGTCGGTCAACAGTTCCGTAGTTGTCCACTCGCCCTCGGCGGGGTCCCAGCTCGACCATGCGATTTCCACCTCTCCGGCCAGCTCCGCGAGGTCCAATTCTTCGCCTTCCGGTTCGTAATCGGGATCCCCAAACTGCTCCCAGAGGGCGACGACCCGGCCACCGCCGTCAAAGGCCACGGTAGAATCCAGCTGACCGCCGAATTCCCCTTCCGAAACCGGTTCCGGGTCGCTCCATTTCTCACCATCGAAGAATGTCCAGGCAATCTCGGTAAAATGGAGCGTATCCTCCGCCTCGTTGTCCCGGGCATAGAGAAGCATAAGCTCATCCTCGCGACCCGCCAAAGACGGAGAAGCGTCGGTAAAAACGTTCTCCAGTAAAGGCAGTTCAGCTTGAGCAGGTAAGTCCGGGTCGCTCGCGATACGTCTATCGGGGCCGTCAACCGCCAAATACGTCGCCCCCATCGGCTGGGCCTTTCCCATACGACGAAAGAGGTCAAGGTCAGCGGAGGATTCTTCTCCGAGGTCCAACCTGCGATCCGGATCCCCCGACGAATGCAGGAAGCGCTCGCCACCGGATTTCAAATGCGGGCGATCCATGATACGCCAACCACGGTCGGCGTTGCCCGCTCCCGGAAGAAGATAGCCCCCTTCAACAGGGTAACCCGACCCAACCGCCAAACGGCGCCCGGGTTCGCTCGAATAAGATACATCGACGAATACATACTCGTGACTGAACCATTCCACTCTCCATGAAGATGCCTGAATTTCAGCATAGGCCCGAAATCCAGCCTCTCTCAACAAGTCCCCGGGGATCCCAACAACCACCCTCGGCTCACCACCCACGGTCATTTTCACCTTGGCGATACTGAGATCAGGGTGGTAAACGGCTTCCATCGCAAGCTTCCCGCTCAGCACCGCCTCCTCGAACTCCCATTCGGGCAGGATCACGAAAGCGGCCTCCCCGCTCAGGCTCGGATTCATCCAAATCTGTATGGTCAAAGGACGTAACGCCCCTTCAAGACCAGGAATCCGACTCAACGCCTCG
>PXDC01000211.1 GCA_003565135.1 Verrucomicrobiota bacterium | reverse complement strand
GAATCCCGATCCCTCACCCGAACACATCGACGCCACGGGGCCGTCCGACTTCTTTCTGAAATACCGAGAAATACCCCAGTGGTACGGAGTGGCCTGGAATTTTGCCCGCTCCCTCAAACGGGAAATCCTCCACAGTGACCTCGACACCTTTCTTCGGATCAATATTCACAACCATGTGAGCACACGGCTCACCGGCGACCGGAAGGGCCACTATGCCAACGCGGTCCTCGGCCCGGTCTTTCTCCCTCCCCGCTCCGCGCACACTATTCACGGACTGGTTTGCACCGGTCCGGAGACGACAGTCCGCCGAGCCCTCACCGCCTTCGCCGACGGCCGCGTCAACCCCGAGGAAATCCATCGACGCGCCCGGGAGTACGCCGCCCCCGGCCCGGTCAACCCGGCCGGCCGCAAACACCTCTCCGCCCACCAACGGATGGCCGCCACCACCCTGACCAATGTCGTCTTCCCCATCTATTGCCGGGGGCACTATATCCGCCACAACACCCCGGGCCGATGGTGGGACTGCCTCTACACCTGGGATTCCGGGTTCATCGGAATCGGCCTGCTCGAACTCGATACCGAGCGCGCGATCGATTGCCTCAATGCCTACCTCACCAAACCCGACGACCCCCACGGTCCATTTATTCACCGGGGCACTCCGGTCCCGGTTCAGATCTATTTGGCCCAGGAAATCTGGAACCGCACCCACGACCGTAAATTGCTGAGGTCCCTCTATCCCCGCCTGCGCCAGTACCACCGCTTTCTCGCCGGCGATCCCCCCTCGACAACGCGGCCCTTCCATTCAAATCTCCTCGCCACCTGGGATTATTTCTACAATTCCGGCGGATGGGACGACTACCCACCGCAAGTCCACATCCACCGCAACGATCTGACCGGGTCGGTCGCACCCATTGCCAACACCGCCCACGCTATCCGCACCGCGCGTATCCTGCGCCAGTTCGCCGCCGAGGGCTTTGGCCCCGAGGAGGACGTCTCCCGGTACGATCGCGATATTGCTATCTTTACCTCTGCGATCCTCGATCACGCCTGGGACCATGCATCCGGCTATTTTGGGTACGTCGTTCACGACAACGAAAAACGCCCGTGCGGTATCCTGCGCCACCAGAGCGGCACCAACTTCAACATGGGACTCGACGGGGCCTACCCGCTCGTCGCGGGAATCTGCACCGCCGAACAGGAAACGGTCCTCACGCGGCACCTCCAGTCAGAAGAGCACCTCTGGAGCCGCGCCGGGCTTTCCACCGTCGACCGCTCCGCCCCGTACTTCGACCCGGGCGGTTACTGGAATGGCGCGGTTTGGATGCCGCACCAGTGGTTCTTCTGGAAAGCCCTCCTCGATCTCGGTCGCGGCGATCTCGCCTGGCTCATCGCTCATCGGGCACTCGATCTCTGGAAAAATGAAGTCGAAGAATCCTATAACTGCTTCGAGCACTTCCTGGTCGAGTCGGGACGTGGCGCCGGATGGCATCATTTCGGCGGTCTCTCCTGCCCGGTGCTCCATTGGTACGGTGCCTATTACCGTCCGGGACGGCTCACCGCCGGCTACGACACCTGGATCACCTCCCAGACCTTTTCCCGGAACAATACCCGCCTGGAGACCCAACTGAAAATACACGGAAAGCCCGTCGGCAACTCGACAGTGCTCGCAGTCATGAACCCGGATTTTGAATACACAGCCACCTGGAACGGAACGCCGGTCCCCGCCGTAGCAGTGCATCCCGGGACGGTTCAAGTGTCGCTTCCCCGCAACATCCCGACCGGGCAGCTCGTCGTCGTCCCGCAGAGCTTACAGGAGCATTCTCAAGAACTACAAAAGCCTTAGAACCAGACCGGCACGAATAGGGCATCCCGGGATCCCGCGCCTACCTCCCAAGCCGTTATGGGACGGCTCTACTCCGCGTTTCAACCGCATCGAAGACACCGACCGGCGTCGGTTCGTTTTCGCGACGGCTCGTATATGGAATAGATCAATCGAGGACCGTACCTACTCAAACGACGCCCATTGATAACACGATGCTATTCATTCATTCGGAGCTGTGATCGACGACAATCCAGGCAAAGCCACGTGGTGCGCGATTTCCGTCACGGACGAATGGTGAAGGGCTGCGTGTAGGTCTCTCCGTGAACTTTGCCGCCGGGTCCGGCGTCCGGCTCGATGTTAAGGACCACAGCGCGAACGTACCCGCCAACCTCCGTCAATTCGTCCTCGTGCAACGGAAGCCAATCCCGATTCAAGTCGACCGTGTCTCCGGTCGCGATCACATGCCCGCGTTCGTATTGCGTATCCACTTCGTCGGAAACGCCGCTGATCCATTCGACCTTCAACTCGTGATCGTAACTCGCCGGATCCACTTCAATCGAGATCGTGCCCGCTTCGCCGTCCACATCAATGCGAGTGATCCGTGGCGTCATCGGGGGGGTCGCCGCGGCCGCCGGATCGTCCCTGTCCCACCAGAGTGCGCGCCGATGAGAGAAAAACCGGCCCGCGTCCATCGCCGCCACCGCAGTCCGGCGCGAGCCCGCCTGATCGCCCGGATCGAACTCGTCGTCGGCCAGCAACAGGCTCGACCAGTGCCTGTCGAGGTACCTTCCATAGTCCGGCTCCGAGGCGTCGTCCGT
Source organism: Verrucomicrobiota bacterium (assembly GCA_003565135.1). GTDB lineage: Bacteria > Verrucomicrobiota > Verrucomicrobiia > Opitutales > T3Sed10-336 > PXDC01. The sequence continues at coordinate 1,086 of PXDC01000211.1, read as the reverse complement.
CCCGAATCCCCAGGGAAGCCGGTCGCCGGAATGATCGCCTCGTGTCAAAACATAATCCCAGAGAACCGGATCGTCCCAGTATTTCCGGTTCGCCTCGAACCCCCCGCGCCAACTTCGATCACTCGGATCCATCATCGTTTTATTGAGAACCTCCATACCCCAGAGTTCCTCGCGCGTCCGGTTCTCGAACCATTTCATATACTTCTCGTACTCCTCGCCCGGTGTGCCCTCGTAATGCCGTCCGGGATGGCACCAGATCACCCGGGGCACCGGATAATGCGCCCCCCCCCAGTCACGGATCGAATTGAGGAGAGCCTCAACCGTCGAATTGTCAATGTCGGCGGTCGAGGGGATATTGGTGAAGTAGATGCCGAAGTGATACGGCAGAGGGTCGCCTTCGCCGGTGTCCTTACTCTCCATCCAGGGGAAGGCAACGACGCCCATCGCCTCCGGGTCGCGATCCTCGAACGCGTCCGAAATCCGGCTGAAATCCCAGCCGCTTTCCCCCGCCCAGTAGGTCCGGTTTCCGGGAGAGCTGGCGATGAAAGAATAGGCGTCACCACTCCCGATTTCATGACGGTCCCCTTCGGGCCCGTCCCCGCGACCGGCACCCGCATACCAATCCACCGAATGGTGCGGTCCATCCCAGAACTCATCCTCCGCGTGCAGGTGCAACTCAATCTTCCGCTCGCTCACCGCGTCCCAGTCCACACCACCGTACGGATTGTAAACGATCTCCGGTCCGGCAGCACCGACATCCGCGAGAGCGACCGCCGCCAGCACCCCCGCGCCGAGCATTCCGAGCCCAGAAAACTTCCAAGCTTTCTGTTCGCAGAACACCCGGTAATCCAGCCATATCATAGTTCTTCATTGTTGCCATCGGCGCCAACCGAAGTCAATAAACTATAATTAACCTGGCTTTTTATATTGAATCTCGGTACAATATCATGGGATGATAATGAAACTATGAAACCAAGAAGATTGAAGGTCTTAAAAGAGTCGGCTGTTTATCATTGTATGAGCCGGGTGGTCGGAGGGATGTCCTTGTTGGGAACAACCGAGAAGGAGATATTTCGACGGCAACTG
>PXDC01000425.1 GCA_003565135.1 Verrucomicrobiota bacterium | reverse complement strand
CGGATCCGAGGATCGGCGAGACCATAGAGCAGGTCAACGATCAAGTTCACGACGATCACCATCCCGGCGATCAGCAGCAAACTGCCCTGGATCACCGGATAATCACGGCGCTGGATCGAATCGACCACGAGACGACCGACACCAGGGAAGTTGAACACGAGCTCCACGATGATATTGCCCGAGATCAGCGTCGCGACGCTGATACCGATCACCGTGAGCACATCGAGGAACGCGTTACGCAGCGCATGACCATACACGACCACCCGCTCACTGAGACCCTTGGCACGAGCGGTGCGAACGAAGTCCTGCTTGAGCACCTCGAGCATCGAAGACCTCGTCATCCGAGCGATCAACGCCGCACCCGAGAACCCCAACGCGATACCGGGCAAGATCAGGTAACGCAGACTCTGAAGCAACCCATCACGTGGATGGACGAACCCCTGGACGGGTAGCCAACCCAGCTCGAGCGAGAAATACATGATCAACAGCATGCCCAACCAGAAGTTCGGCATCGCCACACCGATCAGAACGAACACCGTCGCGACCTTGTCGATCAACGTATTCTGCTTCACCGCCGAAAGCACACCGACCGGCACGGCCACCACCACCGCCAGCACGATCGCGACCAGCGTCAGGTAAGCAGATGGCGGCAAGCGCCGCAAGAAGATATCCATGACGGGTTCGGCGCGATGGAACGACACGCCGAGGTCACCACGGAGCACGTTGCCGAACCAGAGAACGAACTGCACGTAGATGGGCTGATCGAGACCCAGCCGCCGCTGGATCGCCTCGAGCTCACCCGGTGCGGGATCCTCACCGATGAAGAACGATGCGGGATCACCGGGCGTGAACTGCACGATGAGGAACGCGATGATCCCGACCAGCAGCATCACGGGGATCATCGCGATCACCCGCTTGAGCGCGTAGACACCCACGCAGCACCTCTCTCGAAGACACAAGGTCCGCGCGCCTCGGCCGTCGGTCCGGCGCCCCCACCAGCCATCGGGTGGTGGGGCCGCCGAACCGGAAGGGCGTCGTCAACGCGGCGATCGAACGGGTGGCCGTCGAGGCGTGGCCGAAGCCGCGCCTCGACGACCGACGGCATCAGGGCCGTGGGTTCAGTCGCGGAACCAGGCGTTCGTGAAGTTCAGGTAGACGAAGTTCGGCACCCCTTCGAGGCGCGGCGAGTAACCGAGCAACTCGGACACGTCGCCGATCCACAACTCGTGCGCAATCTGGGTGTGGATGATGTGCAGCTGCTCCATCGCCTTCTGGCGGATGGCGAGGTCGTCCTCGGCCTGGCTCATGACGAACCAATAGTCCCACTCCGCCGTCGGCCAGTCGGGATGCAGTTCACCGCGGCGATCACGGCTCGTACCGTTCATGTACGACGACGGAACGTCGGCAGTCGAGTGCGTCCCCTTGATGTGCCACTCGCCCTCCGGGAACCACATGTCGCGATAGGTCGGCCGGTCGACCGCGACGAGCCGCACGTTGAGCCCGATCTGCTGCAGGCGATCCTGCACCACGGGACCGGTGCGGAACGGCACGGGCATGTCGTCCGTGATCAGGAAGATGATCTCCTCGCCGGCGTAGCCGGACTCCTCGACCAGCAGTCGGGCGAAGTCGAGATCGTTCACGAAGTACGGATCCGCCACGTACGAGCACATCCACATGTCCTCGCCGTTACGCGCACAGTGGTTGATGTTCCAGATGTCCGGGCTGCCGTGAACCGTGAGCGCTGCCGCGGGGTCCAGGGCGGCTTGGACGGCGCGCCGCAGCGTGTGATCCGCGAACGGACCGTGGTTCATGTTGAGCTTGTAGTACAGCCGCCGGCCGGGCTCCATCAGGTTGACGTTCGTGCGGGCATCGTTCTGCAGGCGCTCCAGGTCGTCGGACGGGAGGCGCATGGCGAGCTCGACCTCGCCGCCGATGAGGGCGGCGACGCGCGTCGCCTCTTCGGTGATGGGGTAGAAGATGATCTCGTCGGCGTACTGACACCGCGCGCCGGAGAACCCCGACGGCTCGAAGTACGTGCGCTGGTAGTCCTCGTTACGCACGAAGCGGTACATCTCGTCGGGGATGACCTCGACGAGCCGGTACGCTCCGGTGCCGATGTTGTCCTCGATGGCGGTGGTGGGGATCCACTCATCGCCGTACTGTTCGGCGATGCCTGCCTGCAGCACGACGAGGCTGCCCATGGTGCTGGCGAACGTCTCGGGCAGTGCGCCCCAGCGACGTGACAGGTTGATGTCGAAGGTCAGATCGTCGATCGCCTCGAAGCTCTCGATGGCTGCGAACTCGCCACGCCGCGGCCCCATGAGCAGCATGCGCTCGATGGACGCGATCGCGTCGGCCGACGTCAGCGGCGCGCCGTCGTGGAAGGTCACACCGCTGCGCAGCACGAAGCGCCAGGACAGCCCGTCGTCACTGACCTCCCACGACTCGGCCAGGCTCGGCACTGGCTGGAAGGCGTTGTCGATGTCGATGAGGCCCTCGTAGACGAGGTACGACAGCTCGGGCTGGGCACCGGTCGTGGCGATCACGTCCATCGTGGTCGGGACTTCATGGAAGGCGACGCGAAGGACGCCCCCGTACTCGCCATCGCACATGTAATCTTGAGCGCCCGCCACCATGAAGGCCGCGAGGACGAGGGCGAGCACGTACACGCGTGCGGTTCTGATCGGATGGGTCACGTTGGGTTCCTCCCAGGTGAATCGAGGTCCTGGACACTGCGCAAGCTTCGAACGTCCGTGCTCACGATCGCACCGTTGCCCTGCTGCAGGGTCTCAACGAGTGCGCCGAGACGTTCACCTCCCCTCTTCGATCGCCCCAACGACACGTCGGGTCCTCGCGATGCCCGCATCAGGCACCTCGACTCGTGTCGAAACCCGAGGCGAACGCGTAGCAATAACGACGCGCACATGACGCACTCGCCCTAGGGCGTGTTAGCACTACAGCTGGCCGTGTGTGGTAGGGGTCGGTGTGCGTTCAGCCCGGTCGGTGGATGCTGAAGAGCCCCTGCCGCACGCGTGGCCGGATGCTCTGACGGCGGTCGTCGTGGTGCAGGTCGCGACGTGGGGGCGCCGTATCGGCTCGGCGCGCCCTGCTTCTGTGACGCGATTCTGTCGATCTGGAGCGTTGGCTCAGCGCAACTGGTCGGCGATGAAGGCGATCGTGACGAAGGCGCTGAACATCAGGTCGGTCTTGTCGTAGCGCGTGAAGACGCGTCGGAAGCGCTTGATGCGCCCGAAGAGGCGTTCGATCTCGTTGCGGCGCTTGTACAGCTCGGCATCATGGGGCCACGGATCCACACGGTTCTCCTTCGGCGGCACCACCGGCTCGAAGCCGAGCGACTGCACCAGGTAGCGGGTCTCGTTGCCTTCGTAGGCGCGGTCCATGATGAGCGGGATCTGCAGATTGTCGATGCCAAGGTCATTGAGCAGCTTGCGGCCGATCGGGGCGTCGTGCGCTTGGCCTGGGCTCAGGCAGAAGCCGAGGACCTGCTTGAGACTCGAGGCAACCAGATGAATCTTGGTGTTGAGCCCGCCACGGGAGCGACCGATGCTTTGAGGGCCCCCTTTTTCAGGGCGCCCGTGCCGTCCGGGTGCACCTTGATGCTGGTGCTGTCGAGGCTGACGACCTCGATCCTGACCTTGAGGAGCTGCAGCATCTGCAGCTCCTCGAAGACCCTATCGAGGACGCCGGCCTTCGCCCAGCGGCTCATGCGGGTGT
>PXDC01000007.1 GCA_003565135.1 Verrucomicrobiota bacterium | reverse complement strand
TTTTCACCGCGACACCCGTCCACACCCAGGATGCGCTCCCGGTTCAGGAGTCAATTTTCACCGCCGGGGTCACCGCCGAGGGCGGCGGCCAGACCTGGGCCTACATCATCTGGCAGAGCAATGCGCCGGAGCTTCTCACCGGCCACAGTTACAGCGTTTGGAGCAAAGAGGGCGGACCCGACGCCCCGGGCCCCTTCACGCGGAGGGCCGTCGTCGGGCTCCAGGTCGATCCGCTGGCGATCTCGGCCCTGATCGACCGCGCGGTCTTCGCCCTCGGCGAGGACCCGGACTCGCTCGACAACACGGTCACCAACCTCTTCGAAGACCTCGCCACGGGGTCGATCGGGCTGCCGGAGAAGGTTTCGGCGGTCATTCTCGGCGCGCTGGAAGAGGAACGGTACGTGGAAAACCTGCTTCTCGCCGCGCGAGGTCACCCCGCGCTCAACATGGCGCTCGGCCAGGCGGCCGCGCTTCCCATTCCCGCGGCCGGATCCACGACCTTCGAAATCCGCGAGCACCATCCCTTCCGCGACACCGATCTCGGCGTCGTCGGTCGCGTCACTCTCAACCACGCGGACCCCGTGATCCTGCCGCCACCGACTGTGATCACCACGGCGCCGATGAACCCGCAGGTCGGGTTCAGCAATCTCAACATCAAACTCCGCTGGGACACCCCCGCCGAACTGCGCCGCGTTCAGTTGCTCGCCCAGGGATACAATCTCTACCGCGTGGACAAAGACGTCGCCGAAGGCAACGGCTGGCCCGGCTCGCCGCCCGACGGAGAGATCATGGGGGCGCTGAGTGAATCACCGTACACGTCGGGCGTCGCGCGGGTCAACAACGCCCCGGTCACCCCCGACCGCATCCTCAACGCCGCCGAGGCCGCCGCGGCGGATCACGATGTCTTTTTCTTCATCGACGAGGAGACGAAGTTTCCCGGGTACCCCGCCTCACACACGGCGCCGGCGCACGGGGATCAGTACTACTATTTCGTTACGGTCCGCGACCTGCTCGGGCGCGACCTCAACAGCGGTACGTCACCCGGTGTGCTCGGAACGTTCTGCGACACCATGCCCCCGCGGACTCCCCGGGGATTGAACGTGACCAACGAGTTCACCTACGACGGCGGGGCGGAAAACCACGTCCTCCGCCTCCATTGGGATCCGCCCGACAACACCGGCGAAAAGAAAACGACCGGCTACCTCATCTACCGATGGAGCCGCAACGACGAAGTGTATCAATTCGGCGGCGACCCCAACGTGAACCTCGTCACGCCCGTGCCCATTCCGCACACGCAAACGCATTGGGACGATCCCGGTCCGTACGACAACACAACCGGACTGATCTACGACAACACCGTCTGGTACACGATGCGCGCCGTCGACGACGGCATGCTCTCGCCCCCAGGCGCCGCCTTCTGCGCGGATCCGCCCTTCTACAATCTCTCCGGCCACAGCCCGCCGGCGCCCGGGGTCCTCCGGGACCGCGTGGGCCCGGGCAGGCCCGACGCGACGGTTCGCACCTGGTGCCTCCGCCCGTACATCCGGGGCGGCGAGGTGGAACGGCGCACCGACGAACCGACCGACCCGGACTACATCGTCTTCCGCCTGACGGCGACACGTCCGCCGGACCAGGAGGATATCATCGCGGTCGATTTCCGCCGGATCGACGGAGGCACGTTTCACGACCTGGGAAGAGTGGGGTTTGCGGCCGGCGCCGACCAACTTGTCCGGGAATACAAAGAAGTCCGGCTCAACCAGGCCCAGGAGCAAAAAGTATGGACCTTCCAGGCCCGCGCGGTCACGGCCCAGGGCGTGGTTTCGGGCTGGGAAACCGTCGAGGCCCTGTTCACGCCCGCAGCGGGTCATTACGCCGAGGTGCCCTGGTTTGTTTGGGGCGAGTATGAACGTACCGAATACATCACCGAGGGCGGCCAGACGATTCACCGCGAATGCCGGACCCACTCCATCCCCCCGGACGGATCGATCCCGCCGGGTGAAGACCCCGGACTCGTGGTCGAGTTTTTTCCGCCGGAAGGCACCGTCCAGTACAAGCTTTACTACCGCATCGACAACGGGCCGATGACTCTGGCGCACGAGGACTCGGGAGAGTACGATCCGCTCGTCCTGATCAGTGTCGCGCTGAAACTGCTGCCAGCGACCGAATCGGAGCTGTGCCTGTTCCTCCAGGTGTTCGACATCAACGGCAACCCGAGCCAAATGGCCAATCTCGGATGCATTCCCGTGCAGGGCAGCCAGCCGATTCCCAAACCGATGCTCGCGCCGATCGAATCCGGGGTCAGCGGGCTGACGCCGCAGGCGAAGATGCGATGGTTTTGCCCCCCTCACGGCGTGAACCGCTTTCGCCTCTGGATCGCGGCCACGCCGACCCCGGTGTTTTCCGCCGCCTCGACGTTGCTGTACGACGACCCCACCACCCCGTCGCCGAACATCGTTTCCGAGGACGTCGGCAACGGCGTGATGGAGGACTTCGATTACGCCTCGTTCAACAGCGAACTCATCGGTCCCCTCTTCGGCGACGGAGCGACCTTCTCCCTCGACGTGCCGGTCCTTCCCGGCACGAAGATCCGGGTGAAAGTCGCGGCGGTCACACCGACCGGAGAAGTCGGACCGTGGAGCAATGTCGAGGAGTTCACGTGGAAGCCCGAAGAGGACGAGGTGGGGCCGGACGTGCCGTGGCCGGCGCGGCCCCTGCCCGCCGTCGGGCCGGCCGGCGTATTCGACGGGGACCTCGAGGCGGTCTACCTGGACGAGCGCCAGACCGCCGCCGTGCGCATCGGCCAGGCCGACGGACGGCACCGGGTCTTCTTCGACGAGGAAACGCGACGACAGATCTACCATATCGACATGCCACACGAGGTGGACGTCTGGCTGTTTAAAGCGGACTTCGCCGCGCCGGCGGGCGAACGAAGCGTTCTGCCGGTCGCCCTCTACCGCACGCAGGTCCCGGACGGCGACCTCTACACGGAAGTGCCGGGCGACATCGTGCAGGTTTCGCCGCTCATGGAGAATATCGTTGTCGAAACGACGGCCGAGGGACAGTTGATTCACGATCCCTTTATCCACGTCGGGATGTCCTTCATCGACCAGAGCAAATCCGACATTTTCCTGCTCGATACGCAGCCGCAGGTCGGCGGCGCGAACTATTATTACCTGCTGGTCCTGTTCGAGCCGTTCTCGAAAGAGATATTCAAGATCATTCCGGCCGGAACCGTAAGCATTCCCTAAAGAGACGGAGGTTTGATACGATGAAATCGTTTACGTTCGGGAAGTATTTCGCGGCACACTCCAAAGGGGCGCCGCCTCAAAAGAAAGAAGTGGTTTTCCGCGCCGGGGGGCTGCTGGCCGCTTCGATTGGCGTCGCCCTTCCCGTCGCCGCGCAACTGCCCCCCGTGGCGGTCGAGGAAAGACCCGGGGAAATTTACGTGGCGGCCGATTTCACGGGTAACAATCTGGTGGATACGGTTATCGTCGATCGCACCTCGGGAGCCTACCGTTTCGGGAGACAGGTGGCGGCGGGCGTCTTCTCCTGGGAAGAACCGCAGGGCTCCGGAGTCGGCGGCGCGACCTCGGCCACGGCCGGACACTTTTTCGACACCGCGCGTTACGTCCTCGCGGTGACTTCGCCGGAGGCCAACCGTATCAGTTTCGTGGATCCGGCCATTCCCGCTTCGGGGCCGGCGGTGAGCCACCTTCCGGGTTCCATCGGTCCGCTTTCGATGGC
>PXDC01000062.1 GCA_003565135.1 Verrucomicrobiota bacterium | reverse complement strand
GGGATCGTGGGCTTCGATTTCCCCCCGGCGCACGAAGATCCAGCCGTCCTCGCCGTTGAACCGCACCCCGGCCGATCCCGTGCGGGCGAGAAGTTTGACCCCGTTGGCGTACCGGCCCTCGGCTTCGAATTCCGTGTGCACGTCGAAGAGGCCGCGATCGGGAAACGCCCCCTCCGCCCACATTTCCACCGGGCCGGTGTCATCGGTACCGAGACCCCACTGGGCGATGTCGAACATGTGGCTTCCCCAGCCGGTGATCATGCCCAGGCAGTGGCGTTCCACCTGCAGGAATCCGGGGCGGCTGAAGCCGTCCTGCGGGTGCACGCGATGTTCGGTGTACGGCGCATCCTGCGCGGGCCCGAGCCAGAGATCGTAGTCGAGGTTTTCCGGCACCGGCATCGGTTCCGGGTTGCCCGTGCCGCTATCGGCGGGAAGGGTGACCAGGACGCTCTCGATGCGGCCGATGCGGCCGTTGCGGACCAGTTCGCAGGCCCGGCGCCAGCGGGCGTCGGAGCGCTGCTGGGAACCGGTCTGGAGCACAACCCGGTTCCTGCGCACCGCCCGGACCAGGGCTTTGCCCTCACCGATGGACCAGGTCAGGGGCTTTTGCAGGTAGATATCCTTGCCCGCCTCGGCGGCGTGGATGCCGTTGAGCGCGTGCCAGTGGTCGGGGGTGGAAATGGTGACGCCGTCAATATCGCCGCGTTGCAGCAGCTCGCGATAGTCCCGGTAAACCGCCACCTCCGGATGGGTTTCGTCCGGGAGGTTCTCCCGGTAGAATTCCTCCACCATGGCTTTGCCCAGCTCGGCCCGGCGGGCGTCGACATCGCATACCGCCACCACCCGCGCCCGAATCTCCGGGTCGAGGCCCTGCTGCAGCGCGGCCCGCATGTCTCCCCGGCCCATGCGGCCGGTCGCGATGCACCCGATGTGCAGGGTGTCGGCATTCGAGCGCAGGTTCGCGCGCCGGCGGGGCGAGGTGGCGCAGCCCGGCGATACCAGGGGTACGGCCAGGCCGAGTGCGGTTAGTTTAATCATGTCGCGGCGGCTGATGCCGGCGCGACCGGTGGAGGCGAGGGTGCTTGCGTGCATGGGGAGAGACGTGCGTGGAGTTCGACCCGTTTCCGGGAAACCGTAAGGTTGAGGGGTCCAAGTGTTTCAACCTCCGGCGCGGGCGTCAAGAACGGTTGTCCAGGACCGTACCGGGGACGGTGACGCCGCGGTGTTCCGGGAACGGCGCCGACGGGGCGTTGATCGTGCAGGGTGCACGCCTGAACCGGTCGGACGTGCGTTTTTCCGGATCCCGAGAGGGGTGTTATTTTTTCTTAAGAAGTTATAAAAGAATGTCTTGTTGCCTTTTTTACCGGTGGCACGATACGTGCGTTACCGGTGACGGTACTGTCGGAGGCGCGGAAATTCTGAAACGAATGTTTCTTTGCGGGGATAACCTTCCCGGGGAGTGTTTCAAAACGGATAGGCCGTGCGAAGATGGTGGAATCAGATGACCGGAAGGAATGAAAATGGATAACGAAGGCAGTGAAAATTTGAATCGGGCTCCCGCGAACGGGGCCATCCCGTCCCGGGGTGACGGTGCCGGGGAATTCACGACGTGGCTGGAACAGGTGGTCGGTCATATTCAGATTCGTACCGGCCTGGAGCGCCACCAGGTGCTGCGCGCCCTGAAAGAGATCGTCAAGGGATGATCCCTCGCGGGCGAAATAGGGCGCCGGGTGCCCATGGTATCGAGCGGGGGTGTCCGGTTTGAATCCTTCCGGAGACCGTGAATCCGTGCCGGATGGCGACGGGCCTGACGGATCGCCGCCCTCGGAGCGGGTGCCTGTGGATGAGCTGTGGCTGACGCTCGCGGCCATGCGGGAAAGGATCGACCTTGCCTGGCAGGTACAACGGTTGCGGTGGGCGCTGGAACGGGTCCGGGACGACCTCCTGAAACTGGAGAAAAACTGAATAAAGAAAGGGTATAACCATGTTGGGATGGGCGGTTTTGTTATTGTTGCTGGCTCTTGTAGCCGGGGCTTTCGGGTTCACCGGGATTGCCGGTGCGGCCGCGTGGATGGCGCAGGTGCTGTTTTTTGTTTTTCTCGTGCTCATGGTGTTGCTGTTGCTCCTGGGCCGCCGTCCGCCGCCGGTGTGAACGCGGTGAAACGTAACGGCCAGGGGTCCTGCAGCGATTTATGGGGTTCGGCGGCGGGATTTCCTTGCCTGGTCCCGCCGGTCGTCGCACTTTGCCGACAAACCGGCTGCGAAACCGGGGGTTGAAAATCGATGCGTATCCTGATCGTAGACGATGAAGCGAGCATACGGAAAACGACCTCATTGGCGTTTTCCGACATGGGTCATGCGGTCGAGACGGCGGAATCGGCGGACGGCGCGCTGGCGGCGGCGCGGGAAACGAATTTCGATGTCGTTTTCCTGGATCTCAAGCTCGACCGCGACGACGGGCTGGACCTGATCGCCCCGCTCCTGGATATCAATCCGCACCTTCAGGTGGTGGTCATCACGGCGTTTTCCTCCATCGAGTCGGCGGTGGAGGCGATCAAGCGCGGGGCGGCGGATTACGTCCCCAAACCCTTCACCCCGGAGCACCTGCGGCAGGTCATGGCGAAGCTCGAACGGACGCGCCGGCTGGAAAGCCGGGTGGTGGAACTGGAAGCGCTGCTGGAGCTGGAGACCCCGGAAATGGTGTTCAGCAGCGTCGAACCGGCCATGAACGAAGTCCTCGACCTGGCGGCACGGGCCGCTCCCACCCCGGCGACGCTCCTGATCCTGGGGGAGAGCGGGACCGGAAAGAGTGTTCTGGCCCGCGCGATTCACCGCCGCGGCGAGCGCAAGGACCGGCCTTTTGTCACCGTCAACTGTCCGTCGCTGTCCCGGGAACTGCTCGAGAGCGACCTTTTCGGGCACGTTCGCGGGGCGTTCACCGGTGCGGTCAACGATGCCCGCGGCAAGGTGACCCTGGCGGAGGGAGGGACCCTTTTCCTGGACGAAGTGGGGGATCTCCCGGGGGAGATTCAGTCGAAGCTGCTGCGGCTGCTCCAGGACCGCGAATACGAAAGAGTGGGGGACCCGCGGACCCGGTCGGCCGATATCCGGGTCATCGCCGCCACCAACCGCGACCTGGGCCGGGAGGTGACCGAAGGCCGTTTCCGGGAGGATCTCTTCTACCGTCTCAGTGTATTTCCTCTCGAACTGCCGCCCTTGCGCCGGCGTCCGGACGACCTGCCGGTGCTGGCCCGGAAGCAGCTTGAGTTCCTGTCCCGGCAGATGCGCAAGCCGGTCAAGGGGTTTGCGCCGGAGGCGGAACGATTGATGAGGGCTTACGACTGGCCCGGCAATCTCCGCGAGCTGCGCAACGCCGTCGAACGCGCGCTCATCCTCGCCCGATCCGAACGGATCCAGGCCGGCGATCTGCCGGCATGGGCCGGTTCGTCCGGCGCGTCGGCCATCGAAATCGGCGCCTCCGTTCCCCTCGAAGCGGTTGAGCGCGAGCATATCAAACACGTTGTGGACCGGGCTCCCTCCCTGGAGAGCGCGGCGGAGGTGCTGGGGATCGATCCGGCCACCTTGTACCGCAAACGCAAACGGTTCGGGCTGAAATGACGATGCGCCCGCGCCTGGCCCATTACCGCCGTTTCCGTCCCGTCTTGCGGGCCATACGCGGCAACATGCTCCGGATGAGGCTGCTCGTGGGCACCCTCTCCACCCTGGTGATTCTCCTCGCGGCCGGGTT
>PXDC01000303.1 GCA_003565135.1 Verrucomicrobiota bacterium | reverse complement strand
GGACCGGGCCCGTCGCTCTCGCCGGTCGGGTTGCCGGTGTACAGGGTGAAGGAAACCGGTTCCCGGTTGATGCGATCGATGGCGTGGTCCAGCAGGAGGCTCCGGGTTGCGCCATCGACCCCGGCGAGGGCACCGCCAGCGAGGATGGCGAAACGGATTTCACCGTCCGCGGGAGGGGCGGCCGCGCTGAGGTTGGCGGGATCGCGGAACGGCGGGGCGTCCGGAATGATTCCCGGGTCCGGCGCGGGGGGTGATACCGCGGTCAGCCGCTCGAAAACCACCGTTCCGGCATAGCGGTTTTCGGCGTTCGGTTCGACCAGGTAGACGCTGCGCAGGAAGACGGGGTAATCGAGGTCGCCGGGAAGCGGCGCTTCGACGTAACGTCGGCCGGTCCAGTCGATGTTTCGGGCAAAGTCGATGGTGTGCCGATTGCCGTGCCGGTCGAGCAGGTGGCCCCGGAGCCAGGCGCCGCGGCCGTCTCCGTCCACGTCGAGACCGATCTTCAGGGGGTGCCCGGGCAGTTCGCGATCGCCTTCCGCCGGTCTTACGTAGGCGGCCCGGGTGCGGCCGGTCCGGGTGAAATCGTAGTCGAGAACGAGCCCTCCGCCGCCGGTCTCCTCCTGCCGGGGGTCCTTTTCCGGCGCGAGGGAGGCTGCGGTTTCGCCGGGCACGGCCTGGACGCCCCAGGCGGCCGGGTTTCCGAAGTCGTCGAGGGTGCGTTCCTCGCCGCCGATGCCGACCGGGATTCCCGCCTCCAAATCCCCGTACCGGACGAGAATCGCGCCGGCGGCGGTGGTGGCCGACGCCGTAAAGACGCCGTTTTCGAGGGTGCCGATCTCACCGGAGATTTCCCAGTTCAGCGCCTCCGGGGGAAGGGGAGCCCGGAACCCGTCGGCGTCGACCGCGTTTACGGAGATGCCGGCGGTGCCCGAGGGGTGCCGGTAGAGTTTCCCCGGCCGCACGTCCAGGCGGACCGGTTCGCCGGTCACCCGAATCGCCATCGACCGGGACGGGATGTCGGGATCCGGTTCCCATGAGGCGGTGATTTTTCCGCGACCGCTACCGGTGGCGGTGAATAAGCCGGGCTCCGGAAAATGTCCCAGCGCATCCGGGTGCACCGTCCAGGATACATCCCCGGGATCCAATTCCGCGGGTCCGTGACGCGAATCCGTAGCGGAAATGTCGATACGCCGGGTTGTGCCGGGGGCGAGACGGAGTTCCGGGGCTTCGACAAGGTAGTCCCCGGGCGGCGGCGGCGCGTGGAGGAAAAGATGATGCGGCCGTTGATCGCCCGGCGGGCTGAAGACGCCCAGCCCGTTGGGAACGGACCGCTGACCTCCGTCCGACGGGCGGTTGGCCAGGGTTGCCGTCGCGTTCCCCGGGGTGCGGGCCAGGAGGGTGCTGGAACCGCCGCCGTCGAGATTGATGGCTTCGTGGGCGCCGAGGCCGTGCAGGAGCTCGGCCAGCTCGGGAAGGGTGACACCGCGGCTCAGGTGGCTGCGTCCGTCGACCAGCACCAGCCAAACCGTGTTGCCGTCCCGGCTGAAACCGACCGCGGTCCGCGGGTGGGCGGGGCCCCCGAGGGCGCGGTTGATTTCGCCGTTGCGGACGAGGACCGGATTGCCGCCGATGGCGGCAGCGATGTTCCCCGCGCCGCCGCCGAGGCCGGGCGCGACCGTCAGGCGATCCCCGGCCCGGACCTCGTCCTGGAGCCAGGCGGCACCGTGGCCCCGGCCGAGCAGGACGAGCCCGCCTTCGGGAATGGCGGGTCCCCGGCTGCTCTCGATCACTTCGTTGACGCGCTTCCCGCGGTCGAGTACCGCAAAGGTGAAGGGGCCGCTGTCGGAAGGGAGGTGTTCCCAGTCCGGTCCGGGGGCGTTCCGGTCCCAGCGGTGATTGTACGCGATGAGGACATCGTCGTCCAGGCGGTGTTTGTTCCATCCGTCCAGGTGCCGGTATGCTCCGCGCGCGGTTCGGATCGTTCCCCGGAAGGAAAGCCGCTCGATGACCGGTTTTCCTTCCGGATCGGCGGGCAGGGCGAAAGCCAGGCTCCGGTCTGCCGGGGCGGATTTGACGATTTCCCCTGATTGGATGTGCCAGGAAAGCGGCGTGCCCAGCGTGCCGATGTGAAAGAAATCACCGTTGACCGAGGCCACCGCCCCGCGGCGAATGGTCGGTTCGGCCAGGGGCGCCGGTGCGATGAGGCGTTCGTTGCCCAGGAGGGTGTCGAGAGAGACCTTCTCCGCGGAGCGGTCGATTTCCAGGACAAAATAGTTGAGCCACCCCTCGGCATCGAAGCGGCGGCGGGTGATCAGGGTGACCCCTTCGGCCACCGGTTGCCGCAGCTCCTGCTCGTCGAGCGCTGGGGGCAGGGCCGGGCCGGCCCGCCCGGGAAGCGGCAGGCCGAGGGCGGCGGCAACCGCCAGGGCTCGCAGGATCGAAATCGTCCGGCGGCGGGCGCCGCCGGACGGGCCGGATGTGAAACGGGCGGGCAAAAACATGGACGCGCGGGCCGGGCGGATTCAATGCTCCAGCCAAAGGAACGGCTGGCGCACCGGGTAGTTGCGGATGACCTCGTGGACCGATGAACTGCGCGGGAGGCGATTCCAGGCCGCGGTGTAGGCCGCGTTGTCGAAGGCCAGGCCGGCAAACAGGAGTGTGGGGTGGCTCACGGGCCATTCGTCGTGGTACATGACATCGGGTTCGTAGGGCCAGGACGCCTTGTTTTCGATAAAGGGAAAAATAAATTCCATCGCCCGTTTCATGCCGCGCCCGTCGTCCGTGGAAAACGCCCAGAGGTTGTCATTCGGTGTCGAGAGCAGCTGGGCGATCGCGCCGAGCAGGTCCCAGTTGAAGAGGGCGTAACCGTAGGGTTTGGTGCGGGCCAGTTCCCGGGGAAAACTCCCGTCTTTTGCCATCTGGTTCGGGATTATGACGGTTTTGAAGCGATCGCGGTACTCGTCCATCTTGGCCGCGTCGCCGATCAAGTCGGCGAAGGCGGCCGCCTGCAGCAGCCAGGCGGTACTGTGATTGTTCGGGTGGTCGCGTTCCGCGATGCCGTATTCATGGGTGTTGAGCCAGGTATGGTAATTTTTGAACCAGTCAACCACTCCCTTTCGGACGTCGTCCGGGAGAGCGTTTTTTTCGGACAGGACTTTGGCCGCGCGCGCAACTTCCGCCAGGTGCAGGGTATCGATAATACCGATACCGCGTCCGGTCACTCTTCCGGGAATGGCCTGGGAGTACAGCAGCGTCGGATTCATCCGCGTCGCCGGGTCGACAAACCAGGCCTCGAGATGGGCGACCGCGTGCTCCGCGTAACGTTCTTTATCGGTGATGAGATAAGCGGCGGTCAAGGTGGGAACATGCAGGCTGAGCCTGCGCATCACCAGGCGGTGTTCGACGAAGTTTTCCGGGTTCGTCCGGCCGTCGCGCTGGACGTAGGGGAGACCGTCCTCTTTTTCGGGGTCCGGCCACCAATAGTCGCCCTCGGAGTAGTAGTCGTGCAGGCCCCCGGCGCTGCGTTCGGCGGGGAAAGCGGTAATGGTTACGGGGGGCTCGAGGAGGTAGAGGTCGGCCGCGGGGACGACGTACTCTTTTTCTTTGTCGATCAGGTCTCCTGGCATGGTTTGGGCGGAGGTGTTGGTTATGACAACGGTGAGGGCGGTCGAAACGAGGAAGCCCGTCAGGATACGGCGGGATCCTATTATTGGGGGAAGCGTGATCATGGGGAGGTGAGAAATAATCGGGATG
>PXDC01000280.1 GCA_003565135.1 Verrucomicrobiota bacterium | reverse complement strand
GCGAGCGCACAGACTTTGTCGGCGCCGGGCGCAAGACGGGGCCGAGCCGGATGCGGGGAACCGCCTTGAAGGAGCTGTACAGCCTGCGCGCGTTGCGAAGGAAGCCATTGGGATCGTAACCCCACTGGTTTCAAAAAAAAGTGCCCCTTGATCTCGGATACGACACCTCAATAAAGGCCTCCTGAAAGGGTTTTTGACAAATTACCAAACCAAAAACATCCTGAAGCAGAAGGTCACCCTGATGATGCAAAATCGCAGAAATTCGGCTGGGCAAGGTAGACCCAAAACAGACGCAGGGATAGTACTCAAGTACGTGAGCGAGCCGGTTGCAGAGCCAATACAGCCACGACGAGCTTGTGCGATTTAGCGTTCTGGCATACCTCATGGAACAGAGAACCTTACATACCCTTTGCCAGAACGCGTTTGCATTATTAGGGTAACCTCCGCGACACGGTAACGTCCCATTGATCCAGTTGGAAAAGCGTCGCAACCCAAAATTCTGGACACACGTTCTGACGGAAACGGACGTCCTGAATATACGTCGACGGCACATTCCCGAAGCCGACAATTATCCAACGAGGCGCCTAATGCTGCGAATCTCAAGAGGTGGGAGCCGGATGTGCAGTCAATAAAACCCTCGTTCGTCGTCGAGCTCGACGTCCACTGAGTGCTCGCGATCCCCCTGGCGTTCCACAGCGCCCGGATGCGGCACCCAGTTACCCAGGTCGAACGACTCCATCAGTTCGTAATCGGCGGCGAACGAACCGTCCCACTTCACGACAGGGACACCCGAGTCTTCCATCTCGATCCGCAGGTTCCGCGGGATCGCCGAGGCGCCGGGAGGAACGAGAACCGATTCCGCGGATCGGTACCTCCGAGGTACTCTTCGGCCAGGGAAAATCCGTTGCGGTTGATATCCTCCCAGAAGCCGACATTAATCCGGCCCACAAACGCCACAGCCAGGAGTCGGGCAGCCCGTTTCCGGTGATTTCCGTATCGGGGTCGGCGGGTATATCCAGGTTCTCCAACCGTTCCACGGCCATTTCGATCTCCACCGTCACCCGGTACGAACTACGAACCGGACGGGGATGTCGCGCGGCTCGGCGTCCGGCTGGTCTCGGGCCCTTGTGTGCGGAACGCTGCCCGGAACGGTCGGATTGCCGCCGAGGAAAAGTTCAAGCAGGTTGGAAAGGCAGTCGCCATCGGGATCGCCGGTCGCCTCCGCGACCCCGGCCTCCCCGAAATACCGGATCTCCCAATTGTCATCGAGCCCGGTCCCTGCATCGTCGCGGAACCGCATGACGAACACCAGCAACCCCGGCACGGCGGCATCGGGCAGTTGCTCCGAGGCAAGAAGCGCGGGAAATTGCGGCTCCGGAGCCTCTGCCGTAAGCGGCAGAACGGTCAGGATGGGATCGACCGCGGTTCCGTCGGACGCGTAGCCCGCCGCCCGCGCGCAGGTCGATATCCCCGCCGGGCGAAGGGCGGACCGCAAGCGGGAGCCCCAAGGCAAGAAAAATCATGAAAACGCACCGATCAGGTTTTCCAATCCGACAACCTCCCAAACCTTGAGTCCGGGGTGATCGGCGCCGTCGATGAGGTGAAAAGGGAACGCTCCGGGCGACGACGCGTCGCGTTCGGCCCATCCAACGCCACCGCCTCGGAGTTGAACCCGGGTATTATGGAACCGTCCCGGTCTCGAGCGACGATTCAACACGAAACCGGTTACGACCCTCCGCCCGACCGTTCCCGGGCGACCGTCGCGGCAATCGCCCGGAATTGCGGAGCGAGAACCGGGTAAAGGGCGCGGTAATGGGGGTACCAGGTGTCGTAAACGGCGGCGTCGGGGCCGGGTTCGGTTTTCCCCGACAGGCTCAGGGCCGCCGCGCAGGCGTCGGGAACATCCGGATACACTCCGGCTCCCACCCCGGCGAGCAACGCCGTCCCGTAGGCCGCGCCCTCCTCGATCCCCGGGGAAACGATCTCACTGTGGAAGTTGTCCGCCAGGAGCTGACGCCAGAAAGCGCTCCTGGCACCGCCCCCGGACGCCCGCACCTGGTCGGTGCGGATGCCGAGACCCTTCATCAACTCCAGCGAATCCCGCAACCCGTAGGTGACGCCTTCCAGGACGGCGCGGGTGAGATGCGCCTTCTGGTGACGCAGCGTCAGGCCGAAGAACACCCCGCGCGCGTTCGGGTCGGGATGCGGGGTGCGCTCGCCGGTAAGGTAGGGAAGAAAGAGCAGGCCCTCGCACCCGGCCTCGACCCCGGCCGCCGCTTCGGTCAGAAGGTCGTAGGGATCCCGCCTCTCCTGGGCCGCGCGTTCCGTTTCCGCCTCGCCCAGAACATCCCGGTACCAGCGAAAACTGCCCGCCGCCGAAAGCATCACCCCCATGAGGTGCCACATCCCCGGGACCGCGTGGCAGAACGCATGCAGCCGCCCTTCAGGTTCAACCCGGTATTGGCGGGAGGCGGCGAAGACCACACCCGAGGTTCCGAGGGTCGCCGAAACGATTCCCTCCTCCACGATTCCGGCCCCGACCGCCTGGGCGGCCTGGTCTCCCCCGCCCCCTGCCACCGGCGTTCCCTCGCGCAGCCCGGTGGCACTCGCCGCCTCACGGTGAACCCGGGCGCTGATGACGGGCGATTCGGTCACTTCCGGCAACCATTCCCGCGGAACGTCGAAGGCGGTAAGCATTTCCTCCGACCACTTTCGCCCGGCGACGTCGAGGAGGGAGGTTCCGGACGCATCGGACACCTCGGTAAAAAACTCCCCGGTCAACCGGTAGCGGATGTAATCCTTGGGCAGCAGGACACGGTT
Organism: Verrucomicrobiota bacterium; assembly: GCA_003565135.1. Taxonomy (GTDB): domain Bacteria; phylum Verrucomicrobiota; class Verrucomicrobiia; order Opitutales; family T3Sed10-336; genus PXDC01. The sequence continues at coordinate 13,231 of PXDC01000280.1, read as the reverse complement.
CACCCGGCGAAAGACCTCCGGTTCGTTTTCCCGAACCCAGGCGATCTTGGGCGCGGTAAATCCGGGCAAGACGGGATTGCCTGTCAGCTCGAGGATACGTTCGGCGCCCGCCTTTTGTGTTACTGCCTCGCATTGGGGACCGGTACGCTGGTCATTCCAGAGGATCGCGGGCCGCAGCACCTCACCCGCCGAATCGAGCAGCACCAGTCCGTGCATCTGGCCGGTGAGCCCGATTCCGGCAAGGTCGCACGGATCGATGTCTCCCGCCGCGAGCACCCGCCGTACACTCTCCACCGTTCCTCGCCACCATGATTCCGGATCCTGCTCCGCCCAGAGCGGCCGCGGGGTGGACAGGGGGTGCTCCACGGTGGCGGAGGCCCGCACGGTTCCCCCTTCATCGATCAGCAACGCCTTGACCCCCGAAGTACCGACATCGATTCCCAGCAGGTAAATCATGACGTTTATCCTGAACCTTTCCCCCGGCCGGTTCAAGGTGGCAGTTACGCGATAGGGTTTACCGCATGATCCGGAGGTGCATCCGAACCACGATGACCTCGAATTTCAGGCAGCGTCCTTTCCGAATCAAACGGGACCCATTCTCGAAGCACCTCAATCGACCGCCCGGGAGCCGACATAAAATCCCTGCGAAAAGAACGTCGCACCGGCCTGCTCGACTTCAAACCGCAGAACCGCGTTCTCCATTTCCGAAATATCGAGTGTCGCGCCGGTCGCGTATTCCTCTCCATCTTTTATCCAGATGATCCGCTCGTAGTTGTCAAAATCCAGCACAATCGTGCCCGCCTCCTCGTCGACAGCGATGCCGTTGAATTCCGGGTAGGAGGCCGCCCGGCTACCCACCAGGTTGTGACCGTTTTTGAGCGCGTGCCGGACGGCTTCTTCGGTAAGGTCTTCGGCGAGCACGAGGGTCATACTGGCATTTTCCGGCACCGAAGTGCCGTGATTGTCATCGCTGCCCTGGATGAAAACGTCATGCTCCGGGTAATACCGTGCCAGCAAGCTGTCAAAAAAGGTCCGATCCCGCTCACCCCGATTGTTCTGCCCGGTTATATCCCGAAACTCAAAACCGAGCATCACATCGTAATCGACGATATAATCCCCGAAATACGCCACCACTTCCTCCCAGTCCGGATCGTCGAACACGGGACGGCGCGAGTAAGTCCGGTCCTCCCACGGACCTCCCGGAATGTAGTGAGTGGGATGAGCCCAGTAGGCCAGGCCCCCGTTTTCTTCGACGCAGTCGAGACGCTCGTCGTCGGTTTGCCGGCCGTGCGGCCAGCCGCAACGGTTGAAGAGACTCGACATGTGCGGTGTCGTGGACAGCTCCGCTCCCCGGACCGCAAGCATCCCGCGCCTCCCGAGCTCGGGATAGAACGCCGAACTCTCGATACCCCGGTAAACCCAGATTTTCGAGGGCACCTCGTCGATCCACCGCGTCCACGGCCAACTCGTTTCCGCCGTCGGCACCCGGTCATACCCATCGCGGTGGATATAAGTCTCCATGAGGTCCCGTTCGCCCTCGCGGTGCGTGTAACCGTTATCGTGATCGGTAATCGCAAGAATATCGTAACCGGCCTCCGCATACATGGCGATCAATTCGCCGGGCTCGGCCCGGCCGTCGCTCAGAACCGTATGACTGTGAAAATTGGCTTTATAGACCGAGACGCGATCCCAATTCACATTTTCATACGGGTTTTTAATCACCTGGCCGCCTCCGGCGGCAAACGCACCTGACGGCGCGAGGAGGCCGACCAAAAGGACAAGACCGGTCTTCGTGGTCACAAATGACAACAGGAACAAACATTTTTTAAATATCATAACTTAACGTACCGTGGGCAGATTTGAAGAAATTTACATCAACTTTGCGGACCGTAACAAGAAAACCGTCGTTCATATAGTTGAAAACGGTGTCATTGATTCTCCGATTACGACCTCCCTGCCAATAGACGCAACCCCACGTACCCGCAGGCACGGAATCATGGGTCACTGCGCCCTTCTTGACATTTCCTTCCGGTTGTGTGGGACTCATTTCTCATGAATCCGCCCCACCCCGAACAAATATTTCCGGAAGGTGAAAGCGACCGTCCTCACAGTGGGCCCCGTCAACCAGCGCCCGTGAACTCAAGCCTGACGCGACGGGATGTGCCCGCTGGAGCGGCGCGCTGCGGCTTGGTACCGGTTTCGCCGGATTGAAAGGAACTTCTGTTTATGTATCGTCGAGATTTTTTGAAAACATCCGTTCTGTCCGCCTCGGCCATCGCCGTGGCGTCACCCTTGGGCTCACTCGGCGTGCCGGCAGCCCGCGCCGCCCCGGTTACTCCTTCCGGGCGTATCCATTACGTGGCTCCCGAGGCCCGGGGTGATGGTTCCGGGAAGGATCGTCACAACCCGGCCAAGTGGAGCGACCGGGCTTTCCGCGACGAGGTTCACGGTGCCCTCGACAAGGACGACGTCACCATGTTCTTCCTCAACGGCACCTATTACGTCAGTTCCGAGGGGGAGAAAGACCTCCCCTCCTTTTCCTTTCGCAACACCGGCCACGACCGTCACCGCCTGATCCTGCGGGGCGAGTCACCCAACGGTGTCTGGCTGGCGCGCCATCCGGAAGATCCGGATCGCGGCAACCAGGGACCGGACCTGCTGGAGTTCCGTGACTGTCACAACGTGTCGGTCAGCCGGATCAACTTCACCGCCCCCGAGAACCAATGGATGGACTACCCGGTCCGGTTCACGCGCTGTCAAAACATCCTGGTTGATTCCTGTTCCTGGGTGGACATCCCGAACGCCCACTACGGCGCCACCGGTGTCCATCGCGAGGAAAGCGACCGCGTCACCTACCGAGACTGCCGCTTTGTCCGCATCGGCCGGCGCGGCGGGGCCCACATGGCCTACAACGCCTGGGCTCCCAGGAGGACCGCTTATATCAATTGTCTTTTCGAGGATTGCGCCGGGGACTACGTTCGATTCCGTTCGGGATCGGAATACAATATCGTCGCCGGCTGCGTTTTCCGTTCCACCGGGAATCATGTCAACGAACACATGCCCTTTATTTCGGCTCCGGTCTTCAACCCGGAAGGCCGCGGGGAAACCTTCGGAACGAATTTCCTGATCTTCGACAACATCTTCATCTACGCAACGGAGGCCAGGGAATCCACACGCATCGCCTTCCTCTTTCACCACAGCGGCTACAATCCTCCCGGCCGCCGCCACCTCCTCGATGCCGGTGAAGCGGAGATACTCCGTTCAGGTTCCGTCGACGCCAAACGGGAACTGCTCTATAAAAATCTCGGCGTGGATACGGCGAAAGTCCATGTCTTCAACAACCGCTACCACAACGTCGCCCACCGGGGCGCCTATCGCATGCACCCGCGTTACGGCGCCGAGTCGGATGTAGGGGATGCCGTGTTTGATATATTCGACACATTTTCGAGCGAGCCCGTGGTCAAGACACCCGAGGAGAGCCTTGATTTCTATTGAATCAGGACGGCATCGCTAAAGTGGAAAAGATGAATAAACACTTCCCCAAGTATGAGGAATTCGATCCCAAGGTGCCGGTGTGGTGCATCACGGCTGACGATAACGGTTGTATGCACCGTTTCTTCGACACATCACCTATCAGCCCGTCCGGTCGTTATCTTGCCGTCCTGCAGCTGCCCTTCGAGGACCGGCAGCCAAGGCCCGGCGAGAGCGCCAACGTTCGGGTGATCGACCTGGAGACCGGACAAAACCAGGTGGTCGCCGAGACCTGCGGATGGGAACCCCAGATGGGCGCCAACATCAACTGGGGTGCGTCTGATCATGAACTCTACTTCAATGATGTAGACACGGATACGTGGGAGCCTTTCGCCTGGAAACTGGACCCCATCACCCGGAAGCGACAGCGGATGGAGGGTACCGTCTACCATGCGTCCCCGGATGGTCGCTGGCTGATCTCGGCCAACTTGAAGACCATGCGCAAGACACAGCCCGGCTATGGGGTGCAGGTTCCTGATGAGACCGTGCGTGCCAATGTGGGACTGGTTGACGGCGACGGCTTCTACCTGACGGACACAGCCACGGGGAAGAAGCGGCTATTGGCTTCTATCAAAGATCTGTTCACCAAGGCTGACCCGCCTGTGCTCATCGGTGACCCGGACCAATGCGAGATATACGGCTTTCACAGCAAGTTTAACCCTCAGAGTGATCGACTGATGCTCAGCATGCGCTGGTTCCCCGCTCAAGATCGACCGCTCTGGAACATGTTCAAACTGGATCGCAGTGCCGTGCGATTTGCCTGGGTCACCATGGATCTTGAAGGTGGTCAGGTGCACTGTGCCGTAGGACCGGAGCATTGGGAAAAGGGGGGTCACCACGCCACCTGGTTCCCGGACGGCAAGCGCATTTCCATGAATCTCAACATCGACCGGGACGGCCTGCGATTTGTCCAGGTCGACGCTGACGGCCGCAATCTGAAAAAGATGTTCGATGACGTACCCGGTTCCGGACACCCCACTGTTCATCGGGACAACCGTCATATGCTGACCGATACCTATACCCATGAAAAGACCGCGTTCGGTGATGGGACTATTCCCTTACGCTGGATCGACCTGAAGACAGGCGATGAGGAGGTAATCGTCCGCATCAACACCAAGCAGCCGTGTCCCGATGGCGTCATCCGGGTGGACCCTCACCCAGCCTGGGATCGCTCCTGGCGCTATGTGGCCTTTAACGGTCATGTGGGCGGGACCCGACGCGTCTTCATCGCTGACATGGAGGGATTGCTTTGACGGCTAAGCGCAGGCGATGACCCCTGTTAACGGTCCGGCCATCTCCGGCAAAAGGTATGGCCGGGGGAGGGGGCAAACAGGGTCGGCCCGACCCCATTTGCCTTCTCCTCAAGGTCGCTGGGGTTGAATCGTTCCTCAGTGGCTGGTTTTAAGTGACCACTGACACACAATCATTGATAAAGGACTCACGACTCCCGGCCGGTGGATGCCGGCAAGCGGCATCCTTAAAACATAGGTTGTTGGTTGTGGGTTATCAGTTGTTGGATTGGGGAGATTGCGTCGCGAGGTCGTTCGCCGGCATCTGGAGTCACGCGGGATGGAATGAAGACGGGTTAGCGGCAATGCTACTCGGTTAAGGATCTTTCTATTCAATATCAAAATCGAAATCGAAATCGGGATCGCTATCGAAATAACTGATAGAAATTGTGTTGGCGAATTTTCGATACCGATATCGACACCGATTTGCTCCGCCATCTCCGCTTCGCTCTGTCGATCCCGATGGAGGGCTTAACCGAGTGCCATTCGGGTTAGCGGCAATGGCACGTCCATGACAACGAATCAAAACCACGTCAGCCGGATGCCCGCAACGGAGGTAAAGAAGAGGGCAATGTTTTCGAAGAGCCTTTGTGAAATGCGTCCGATAAGAAAGCGGCCCAGGGCGGCGCCGATGAGGACGCCGGGGACCAGTTGCAGGTCGAGGAGGAGGGACTGGGTATTGATGATGCCGAGGTCGACGCCGAAGGGGACCTTGAAGAGGTTGAGGCAGAGGAAATAAACGGCGCCGGTACCGAGGAATTCCTTTTTGGGCAGACGCATGGACAGGAGGTACAGAATCATGATGGGCCCGGCGGCATTGGAGACCATGGTGGTGAACCCGGCCAGCGCGCCCATGAGGACGGGATACCACAATGGAAACCGGCGGATTTCGTCGACGAGTTCCCGCCCCCGGGTCTCCCGGTACCGTTTCCAGACCTGGAAGCAGCAGAGCCCGAGCAGGATCAGGCCGATGATGCGCGCGATGGTTTCGTCGGTCGCCCGGTCCATGGTCAGGTAGCCCACCACCACGCCGGCCGCGGCCGAGGGAAACAGCCGGAAGAGGTGAATCCACTGCGCGTGCTTCCGGTAAAGGCAGAGGGCGACGATGTCGCCGCAGATCAGGAGCGGCAGCACGACACCGACGGAGATCTTGCCGGGAAGCACCAGGGCAAAAAGAGCCACAAAAAGGATCCCCACCCCGGCGATTCCGGTCTTGGCGAGCCCGATGATCATCGCCCCCAAAAACATCGCCCCCCACTGCCACAATTCGACGTCGTACATGAAAGGAATCCATTGTTCTCCATACGTTCCGGAGGTCAAGCGACGGGAAAAACGCCGGACCGCGGAATTTGTTGATGAAACAACGAATCAGCAAGCGGGAGTTGCCATTCCGGTCACCGGGTATAAAATGATCCGAAAATATCCTCCATGAGAACCCAGGACCGTCCACACCTTCCATCCGCCGGCAAGCCCGACGGCTTCACGCTCATCGAGCTGCTGACGGTCATCGCCATCATCGGGATCCTCGCGGCGATCCTGATCCCGGTGGTGGGCGCGGCCCGAGAATCGGCCCGTGACGCGCAATGCAAAACGCGCCTGCGGGTGCTGAATGACGCCGCCCACCTGTACGCCCTGGAGCACAACGACCGTATCCCACAGGGGTTCAACACCAATCACTGGTACTGGTGGGAGGACCTGAACCCCTACCTCGGGGTGAGCGAACCGACCGACTCCTCCTTTCACCAGCGCTGTCCGTCGGGCTGGGCCTACGAGGAATACGGGGACCAGCAGATCCCGGCGCGCTGGGCAAACATGGACTACGGCATGCGGTGGACGGGATATCCGTTAAACACGCGACTGGTGGGGATCGACGAAATCCGGGAACCCAGCCGCTACGCGATGTTCCTGGATGCCCTGCACGCGCATCCGCCCTCGGGCACGCCGGGATCCACGGCGATTTTCGGGTCGACCCGTTTCGCTCGCATGTGGAACAACGTGGACGCCGCCGGGAGCAGCGGCCCCTTTGGGGGCGGGAGTTCCGGGAAAATCGACGAGCTGGTTTTCCGGCACGGGGGCAGGATGAACGTCGTCCGTCTGGACGGCAGCGTCCGCAGTTTCCGCAGCTCCGAGGTTCGTGCGGCGGGTGGACCGGTTCCGTTCTGGATCGAACACATGGGCGACAATCCCCACAACGACTATTTCGGCCGGTTGTGATCGGGGCATCCCGTCCGTCCGGGGGCGGCGCCGCGTTGTCACCGGGCCGCCGGCACCACACCCGTTCACCGGAGTTGACCCCGTGCGGATCGGCAGTTTTACTGCACGGTGAATGACAACAGCATTGCGAGTGGGCCTCATCGGCGCCGGCCAGATCTCCTACCGGCACGCCGCCGAAATCAACGAACACGCACACGCCGAAGTCGTGGCGGCAGCGGATCCGAGCGGCGAAAGGCTGGCCGCCCTGGGCCGGGACCAGGGAATTTCCCGGCTCTACGAAAAAGCGGAGGACCTGATTGCCGACAAGGAGCTGGACGCGGTTTCCATAGCGACCCCCAACGCATTCCACGCCCCCTACGCCCTGGCGGCGCTGGACGCGGGCAAACACGTCATGCTGGAGAAACCCTTCGCCATGAACTACCGGGAGGCGCGGGAGGTGGCCGATCGGGCGAATGCGACCGGGAAAGTGCTTATGGTGGGCATGAACCAGCGATTCAATCCGACCATCCAGGCCATGAAGGCGCGGATCGAACACGGCGACGCGGGGGAGATCTATCACGGCAAAGCCTTCTGGCTCCGGCGCAGCGGGATTCCCCGGCTCGGAACCTGGTTTTCCCGTAAGGAACTGGCCGGGGGCGGCGTGCTTTTCGATATCGGGGTCCACCTGCTGGACACGTGTCTTTACCTCATGGATAACTTCGAACCCGAAGCCGTATCCGGTGCCACCTATTCCAAATTCGGCAACCGGGGATTGGGCGAAGGCGGCTGGGGGATGTCCGACCGCGGCGACGTGACCTTCGATGTCGACGACTTCGCCACCGCGATGATCCGCCTGAAAGGTGGGGTTACGGTCAGCCTGGATGTATCCTGGGCCATTCACATTGACCGCCCCTCCCGGCAGAACGTCGAACTCTTCGGAACGGATGCCGGAATCAATGCCCTGGAGGGAAAACTGATGCGGTACGGCGACAACAACAGCGGTTTTGAGGTTATCGAGCCGGCCATCCCGCCGGCGACGGGAAGCAGAAAAAACCGTTTCGCCAACTGGATCGACGCCATTCGCGGCGAAACCGAACCCCTCTGCACGCTTCCCCAGGCCCTGGCGGTACAGAAAATTCTCGATGCCATCTACGAGGCTTCCGCCAGCGGAAGGGAAGTCCGGCTGGAAACCGATTGATAGCGGCTTCAGGTCCGAATTTTCGACACTTCGGCACTTGAGAACTTCGAAACAGTCCCGTAGGATAACCCTACGATTTTTTCGCCGTCGCGAGTCCTCGATTAGAAAAGGTATTCCCGGCCCATCCGCACGCCTTCTTACTTATGAAACGCTCAGCCATCCCACGCCGCCCGCATGCTTTTAAAGGTTGGCGGGCCTCCCTTTTGGCCGGGGGAGTGTTTGCCCTGGTGCTGGCCCTCGGTTCATCCGCGCTGAAGGCCGGCTCGGGCTCGGGTCTGGGCGATATAATCGAGCTGCGCGGCTACGCCAAAGTCGGCGACGTCTACGAATTCAGCATCTACAACAAGCAGAGCGAACGCGGCGAATGGCTGCGGGAGAAAGAATCCCGGGACGGTTACACCATCGAGGAATTCGATTCCGAAAAAAATACCGTGACGATCCGCTACCACGACCGGGTGGGCACGATTTCCCTTCAACGATCCCGGATTGTCCAGTATGACCCGCCGGCGACCTCGCCCCGGCCCACCTACGAACCCGCCGCCCCGCCCCCGGGACGACCGTCGGAGAGCCAATCGCCCCCGCCGGGCTCCGGCTTCAGTCGCCCGGAAACGGATGATGAATCCGCAACCGGCGGGCAGGACGGAACCGCGGCAGGGGAAGCACCCGCTTTTTACAGCGGTGGTTCCATCACCGCGCCGTCGCCCCCGTCCGGATCCGGACCCGATATGCCGCCCGCGGTCCCACCGGGTTCAGACCCGCCTCCGGACGCCTCCGAGCCCGGGGATGACGACGAATACGACGGCGGTGCCGAAGACGACGAAACGCCCCCGCCCGACCCCGACTCCCCGCCGCCCGGCTACACCCCGGACCAGTGACCAACTAAAGGCGGGTGAGCGTCGCGCGTTCAGGGATCGCCCCCGTCCGCCAACGCCCGGTTCATTCGTTCCCGCCGGCGAGCCAGGGGAATTTTCACGGCAAAATAGGTCCCCACAATAATCAGGCGTACGGTCCATGAGTCCGTAACAAAAAGCATAATCAGCGCGGAAACCACCAGGACCCCCAGAAGAAAGCGGGAACCGTGCTTGAGCGGCCGGGGAAGATCGAGGCCGTGGGCGATCACGCTGGGAATGAGCAGGAGGGAAAAAACAACGGCCACTCCGGTCACGTCCATTGAGGCCAGCCATCCGGTTGACACGTAAACGAGGGCTCCCGCCACCATCCCGGCAAACGTCATCAAACACCCCTTGCAAACGTAAAGCCCTTTAATCTTCCAGACGTGTCCCCGAAAGCGGTCACAGGCCGGGTGATGGGAAAACACATACGGATCCCGTTCGACGATAAACTCGAGCAGGCTCTGGTCGGTCTCCCCGGAACGGGAGCGTTGTCGGAAGTCGCGGAAAAGCTCCAGGAGGCGGTGATTCACGGAAAGTACAAGGTTATGGAAAACGCCGGATTGGCCAGGGGGCTCGATTCGGATTCACAAGGCCGGCGGCGCGCCGTCCGCCTCCAATCGGCCGTCGAGCATGGAGACCCGGCGATCGCATCGAGCTGCGATTTCCTCGTTGTGGGTTACGATCACCACGGCACGACCGCGCTCCCGGGCCAAAGCCACCAGAAGATCGACCACCGCGCGGGCGTTGTGGGCGTCGAGATTGCCGGTGGGTTCATCGGCCAGAACGATGGAGGGGTCGTTGGCCAGAGCCCGCGCCACGGCCACGCGCTGCTGCTCGCCCCCGGAGAGGCGGGTGGCCAAACGGTCCTGCCTGGCTCCGAGGCCCACCTGCTCCAGCAGGTACCCGGCGCGCCGGCGCATATCGCGGGGAGCCAGACGTCCCAGCCGGTACATCGGCAGCATCACGTTTTCCGCCGCGCTGAATTCGGGCAGGAGGAAGTGAAACTGAAAAACAAAACCGATGGATTCGTTCCGGGTACGGGTACGAACGGCATCCCCGGCCGCCGCCAGGTTTTCCCCTTCGATTCGGACCTCCCCCGCATCGGGACGGTCGAGCAGACCGAGCGCATAGAGAAGTGTGCTCTTTCCGCACCCGGAAGGACCGGCCACGGCACAAACGGTACCGGCGCCGATATCCAGGGAAATCCCCCGCAGGACATGGACCCGACCCTCCCCCTCTCCGAGGTGGCGATGGAGCCCGCGACAGGAGAGGATGGGCGCCGCATTCGCCGCCGGCCCGCCGTCGTCCGACCTGTGATTTGTTTCAACATTCATTTCCCCGGCCCTTCCGTGTCAGCCGCAACCGCGCAATGGAAACAGCAAAATATCATCGCCGGGTCCGTCATGCCGCCGAGTTGCGAATCACCTCTCCCGGCTCCAGGCGTGCGGCCCTCCGGGCCGGAATCCAGGCAGCCACAAAAACAACCGCGGCGGCGATCAGGAACGCCACGATGTAATGGCTCCAGGCCCAGTTCACGACAAAATAATCCGTGGCAAAGATTCCCCGGATACGAATCGGAATTCTCGATACACCGAAAGTCAGCAAAGCTCCCAGCAACCAACCCAGGATCGTGCCGGCGGCCAACACAACCGCTCCCTGCCACAGGAAGATCCGCCGGATGTCCTGTCGCCGGTAGCCCATGGAACGGAGAATGGCGATTTCACGGGTCTTTTCCATCACAATCATGGCCAGCATATTGAACATGCCGAGACCGGAAATCAGGATGATGGTGGCGACGGTCAAGCCGGATGAAACCCGCAACGCACGAAACACCTCGATCCAGGCTCGCTCGCGCTCCTGCCAACTGTAGGCAAAATGCCCTGCCACCGTCTCGATGCGGGCGGCATCCTGCACGGCTCGACCGGGATCACGCAAACTCACCTGCAGGAACGAGGCCCCGAACGGACGCCTCAGGAGGGACCGCGCTTCACCGAGGTGCAGAAAAATTCTCGCCTCGTCGATATCCCGCACCCCGGTTTCGTAGACCGCCGACACGCGGTAGCGGCGGGATTGATCGGGCGTGTCGAGTTCGAAAGAATCGCCCACCTGCAACTGCATTCGCCGGGCCAATTCGCTCCCGATCAACACCCCCTGGGGACTTCCACGGAATCCGGGCAAGTCGCCGCGGACAATCTGGCGGGCGAGTTCGGTGACCGCGAGGTGATCTTCGAGGCGGATTCCGTAGACCCGAACGGACCGTTCCCGCACGGGGGTACGCAATCGGGCCGATCCGGAGACCACTTCGGACACGCCGGAAACATTGGTAAACTCGCGGATCGCGGCTCCGACCCGGGCCGGTTCCTCGACCCCTTCCACGTATTGCCTGGCTTCGCGGTGGGCGATCCGGAAGCCCGATCGTTCCCGTCCGGCCGCGTCCATGGTGCGCAGGGTATCCTGAAAGCGATCGTGAACCTGGATCGCCCCCGTGGTCCCCAGAATGGTATCGATATAAAATCGCTCGAAGCCGCTGGTCTGGGCCTGGGTGAGAATAAAAAAGGCCACCCCGCAGGCAATTCCGGCCAGGCTCATGGACATGGCCCGCTTCTTCGAGACGAGGAAACGAAAGGCAATTTTAAATTCGGGCGACATGGCGAGAAGGGTGGTTCCGGCAAGTAAGCGGCCGCGCCGCCGGGCACTGAAGCGTTTGGACCCGCGGCATCCTACCGTCCCTCCACCCGGACCCGGTCGCCGTCGCGCAACCGGTCGAGGTTTTCGACCACCACGTAGTCCCCCTCTTCGAGGCCCGACCTGATTTCCACCCGGTTGAGACTGACAAAACCCGGGTCCACCTCGCGCAATTCCACCCGGCCGTCCCGCAGCACAAAAACCTGCCGGCCGAACAGTGCCCGACGGGGAATGTTCAGCGCGCCCTCCCGTTCATCGCGGATAATGCTCACTTCACCGGTTATGCCCGGGACCAAAAGTTCGTCCGCCATGTTCAGCTCAAGGTGTACCGTGTAGCGCTGGGTCTCCGGATCGGCGGCCGGCAAGAGGCGCGAAACGGATCCTTCGAACAAACGTGTCCCGTACCCCAGGAAACGCACGGTTGCGGGTTGTCCGACCCGGATCCCGGCAAAAGCCTCCTCACTGACCGTCGCTTCAATCCGTCGTTCGGCGGAGTGCAACCGCGCCAGCGGGGCCCGCGGCCCGACAACATCGCCCGGATGCACCTGGACCTCGACGATATCGCCGCCGGCAGGGGAACGCACCGCGGTTTTCGCCAGGTCACGTTCCAGCCGCTCCAACTCCTGTTCCAGGGTCCTCACCCGCTGGCGCTCACGAATCTTGTCCCGCCGAATCTCGTCGGCGAGACGGGCGACCCTCCGCTCGATGGCGTCCAGTTCCCGACGGGGGATCTCGCCGTCCTCAAAAAGTTCCCGTTTGTGATTCCGTTCCTCCCGGGCCTCTTCCAGATCGTATCGGAGCAAAGACCCGATCTCACCGAGGGCCCGCTCCGTATCCAGTTCCGATTTCACCCGTGCCGTCTCCCATTCGATCTCCGCAGTATCGAGACGGAACAGGACATCGCCCTCTTCGACCCGGGTCCCCGGCTCCACATGACTTTCCGTGATCCGTCCGGCGGATTCGGAGCGAATATCCAGTGTATATCGGGCCGTCACCCGCACGACCCCGGGAACCGCGTCAACCGCGGTCCCCCGCTCCACCGGGGCCAGGGAAACTTCCGGATGCAGCCAGGTCGATCCCAACAGAAAAAGCCCCCCGAGGGCCGCTCCCAGAAGGACGAGCACAGCAAACCCCCGCACGTTCTTCGCTCGGTTCATAGCAGTCGGTCCCACCCATCGAAAACGTTCATTCGCGTTCCCATCACACACATATCAACGCTCACGCGCCAGAAAATAGTCCATGACCGGATCATGCCCCGCATCCGACAGGTATTCGGCAAAGGCCATCAAATAATCGGCACGGCGTTGGGTAACCGCGACTTCCCTTCGCAAAAAATCGACGCGCGCCCGATCGCGTTCTCGTGCAGAAATCCGTCCGCCTTCAAAATCCACTTCCGCGCGCTCCCGGAGCTCGACCGCCAGTTCCCGGCGTTCCTCGGCCAG
>PXDC01000507.1 GCA_003565135.1 Verrucomicrobiota bacterium | reverse complement strand
CTTCATGACGGTTTACCGGTTCGCGGGGCGTCCGGCGCCTGTTCCTCCAGGGATTTCCCATACTTGATACAGCCATTTATGAATTCCAGCCATTCGGGCACCACAGGCAGCTATTGTCGCACACATTCTATACACCCAGGCGACGAGGGGGCCGCCGTTTACGATCGATTATTGCAGTGCTTTTGAGATTGTGGAGAGATAGCTCATTTCATTATCCGCCTTCAACTGGGGCCAAATCGATCTCGAGTTATTCGATCGCGAGTGCATCGTGTCTGTTGTCGTGGGACTGTTAATTTATGTGAAAGGGAAAATGCCATGAACCAAGCAACCTATAGTGGCGACAACTGGATTGTCGCACAACTTGACGAAATGCCTGCCCAGGATTGTCCATGTGGTGACACCCGGCGGGCCTTTGTCTGTAAAGATAACGACGTGGCCACGTTACATATGGTCGATATCAAGCAGGATGCGGCGACGCATTATCACCGGAAACTGACCGAGATCTACTTCGTGCTCGAAGGCGAGGGGTATATCGAGCTTGACGGCGAAAAGGTCCCCGTCAGGCCCTATACCGCCGTCTTGATTAAGCCCGGCTGCCGGCATCGTGCGGTCGGAAACCTTCGCATCGTCAACATCCCCGTCCCCGCATTCGATCCCCGGGACGAGTGGTTCGACTGACAATCAACGGGCCAGTGACCAAGAGGTGAGTGACGTAACATCCAAGGACTTCTGGGACGAGCGTTATCGCACGGGCAATATCCCGTGGGACTATGGGGGAGTTCCGCCTGATAGGAAACCGGCGCGCTGAGATTTCCTGCCTTCGAATCGGCGTTGATCCGCGGTTCAACTCCGGGCTTCCCCTTCGTGTCTCCTCCCTCAACGAATCGAGGCCGGTTCTATCCAGCGCACGGGATTCAGCAGCGCAACGGACTCCAGACGCTCCAAAGGCACGCTTCCGATCACAAACAAGGCATCGTCCGCGGTCGCCTTGTGATCGAGACCCGCCCGTTCGAGGTCTGTTAGAGTTGCGGGGGCGAGATCGGAAAGCAGAATGGCAACCTCCACACTTCCCCCGAGTTCGTCGCGTCCTTCCTCCGTCCTGCCCGCCATTAACCTCTCGTACAAACTGTCATCGAGTCGTTGATACAGTTTGGCCTTCCGCCGCAGGTCCGGGACACGGGATTCGAAAACCGCAATCATCCGGTCCCATTCTGCCAAACGTTCCTCCTCTGCAATGCCACTGCCGATCCCGAGTTTTTCGGCAAACGGTTCGAAAACGTCCGCCAGCGATCCGGTAACGGCGAGCCAAACGGCATTCGCCTCCCGGGCGTGAACGACCCGGACGAGTGCGTCGCCCCGACCCTCCGGCCCATGTAGCAATTCTCGCAACCGGGAAACCCGTTCTTCCGGATCCCGTTCGGGCAGGCCAAGGACGACCATGCGTATCGCCTCCGGTGCTGTACCCTGGTGCGACGTGGACAGGCGAACTCCGATCTGTTCAAATTCCGGGGACGCTTCCGGCAATCCCCCCCGCCCCCGGAACGACGTGTCCGGTAACCGCGCCGGCATCTCCCAAACATCACCGATGAAACGGCCGTCTACCTCTCGCTGCGCCGGCGGTGTGAAGCGGCCGATGACATGCGTATCCCGCCGAGCCCGCTCCTCAAGAACCACCTGCGGACGCTGCAAGTCGTCACTAAATCCCCCAGTAAGGCTCCGCCTTACGTCTAGTCTCCGTTGCTCCCCGGCGACCGGCGCTCCACCGTAAGCGTACGTTCCGACCGCGCTGAGACCCAATTCAACATTCCGTTCCAGCAATTCACCGTCACGTATTTGATGGGGCAATTCCAATCTCATCCCCCAGCGTTCGTCGCCCAACCCTGAAAGCTCGTCAGGAATCGGGCCCAATTGCCGGACCAGTTCCTCATCCGACACATCGGCACCGAAAATACCCTCCCACGACATGCCCTTGGGAAACTCGATCGGCACGCGAACGAGCACCGGCTCGCCATCGATGGTTACCCTCTGGCGTTCCACGGCGACAAAACTGGTGTGCCGGGTGACGATCTGGAAACTCTCGCCGAGCCGAACGATCGACGGGATGTCGTTTCCGCCTTCGCGCATAAGTTCGCCGACTTTTTCCCGCGCCCAGAGGGTCGCAATTACGTCATGCCCGGGCTGGAGCTCGGGAAATGTGATGTCGAGACGCCGCTCGTACGGCCCGGCACCCGTCCGGCCCCGCAGGGTCAGTGTGCCTTCCCCTGGCGTGGTATAACGCCCGTGAATCACCAGCGGCTCAAAGTCGAAGAGGTCTGTCATGTGTTCCGGCGACGGAAGAATATCGCTGACCTCGAGCCCGCCGCCGAAATCCAGTTCGATATCCGTCAGGACGGGCGTCGCAATCCGGTCGGCGAAGCGTTGTACGATCGCTTCGACATCATCCTCCGGAAGCACGTAGTCCACCGCCCCTCGTCCCACGCGCGCCATCTCGTCGAGAAGGTGCCGGTTGGGCGCATGGCTCATGCCGATCGTGAATACACGCGTCTCATGGGCGTGTTCGCGCACGGCTGCAATGATAGCGTCGTCGTTACTGACGAGTCCATCAGTGACAAAGAGTACGATGCGCATCGGATCGTCGCCTTCCGCGTCCGCGTCGGGTTCCGGACGTTCGAACGGG
This sequence comes from Verrucomicrobiota bacterium, assembly GCA_003565135.1. Classification (GTDB taxonomy): domain Bacteria; phylum Verrucomicrobiota; class Verrucomicrobiia; order Opitutales; family T3Sed10-336; genus PXDC01. The sequence continues at coordinate 1,126 of PXDC01000507.1, read as the reverse complement.
TCGGCCCAAAGGGCGCGAAGAACGGCGTTGCGCATTTCGGTGCCTCCCCCGCCCTGCCTGCCATCGATGTAGCGCCGCGCCAGGGCGCGGTTTTCGTCGGTATTCTCCCGCGGTTGCGTCCAGAGCACGTCGAGTGTGTTGTTGAAGCTGACGATGTTGAACCGGTCGTTGGGACGCATCGTATCGATCGACCGGTTGATCACGTCCTTGGCCGCGTCGAGCGCGGAGCGATCGGCAAGCCCCGCGCCGCTCATGGAACCGGATTGGTCGAGAACAAAGATCAGCTCCCGCGGCCGCACGTCCTCATCGGCGACCCGCTCGGGCGGCTGGAGGATCAGCGTAAAGAAGCCGCCTTCGAAGTCGCCGTATCCACCCGTGTGTGTCAAGAACGCCTCTTCGATCTGATCGCTCTCCAGGCGCCAAGCCAGACGGAAGTCGCGATTAGGAATGGACGGGCCGCCGGCCAGGGAGACGGTTGCTTCCGAGGAAAAACCGTCCCAGTCCGCAGGTTCGATCTCATGGCTGGCCGAGGCTATTTGACGGATTCCCGGACCGCCGGTGTCGATCGAAACGCGAATATCCAGATCATGCCCGGCGCGCTCGTCCGGCTTGACCGGCATCGGGGTGACCCGATCGGCATCGGGAACCTGGTCGGTCGGCATGGCGAAGGGTTCGCCGGGCGCCGGCAAGAACCTGGGCGGGCAGTAAAACCACCGGTATCCCACCTGCCCCACCCCGTCCGAAAAGATCATGCCGGTTTCCCGCTCGCCCGACTCGTACTCGGCGCTGAAAACGACGCGGGGATCCTCCATCGCGCGACGCCCGAACTCGATAATCGGCGAATCGCCACCGATCGGCACGGCGAACTGGCGCAGCCAGGGATCGTCGGGAACCTGCGTTCCGTTGCCTTCGATCATGGCCGGCGCCGGCAGAATCACGCCCGTACGCGGGAAAACGCCATCCGGCAGATCTCCCGCCAGGAATTCCGCTGCCGGCCGGCCCGGCGTGTAGCGCGGCGCGACAACAGTCGGGAAAGCAAACCGGTACTCACCATCGACTGATTCCAGGATCTCGACGTAACGGATCTCAATGATCACCTCCGCCCCCGGCTCGATGTTGGCGACAG
>PXDC01000147.1 GCA_003565135.1 Verrucomicrobiota bacterium | reverse complement strand
GGTTCCTCGCCTCCAGCGTCATCTGCTGCATCTGCATCGAATCCAGTCGCGAAAGCCTTCCGATACCCCGGTCGGGCGCGATAGCCCGCGCATCTTCGGCGGAACCTTCAAGCTGCACGTCCAACTCCCCGATGCGTTTTTCGATGATCGACCGGAATCGCTCCTGTTTTTCTTTCGTCATGACCGTATTTCCTCGTTTATGCCACCGGTACGGCGGCGGGTTCGCGTTCCAGCAGCGGCACCTCCGGGTTCTTTTCCCGGAAGTAACGCAGGGTCCACTCGTCGGCGACCAGGAGAACGGGGCGGTCCCGGTCATCGCGGCCGACCTCGATCCCGTTCCCCAGAAAAACGCCTTCCAGCCGGACCGGGTCGAAACCCGGTTCCAACCAGCGCACCACCGTCCACGGCGCCGGATCCATGCGGACTTTGGCCCGGTATTCGGCTTCGAGGCGATGCCGGACAACGTCGAACTGCAACGGTCCCACGGCACCGATCAGCGGATCGGCCCGGGTGGCACCGGCCGGGTAGAACCGCTGCACCACCTTCTCCTGCAACAACTGGTCCACTCCGGCCCGGAACCGCTTGTAATTGCTCGTATCCGTATTTTGAATATAAACAAACGTCTCCGGCGGAAAGCGGGGAATTTCGCCGTAAACAATGGAAGGATCCTGGGTCAACGTGTCCCCGATACCGACGTCGCCGTGACCGGCGATGGCCACGATATCCCCCGGCCAGGCCTCGTCGCTGGTTTCCCGGTCGCGACCGAACAGCTTGTGGGAAAACGAGAGCCGAAGCTTCCTCCCCGATTGCACGTGGGTGACCGACATATCGCGCTCGAACTTGCCCGAGCAGACCCGGACAAAAATGACCCGGTCCCGGTGATTCGGATCCATGTTGGCCTGGATCTTGAACACAAATCCGGAAAAGGTCTTCTCTTCCGGGGCGATGACCCGCTCCCCCGAACGCCGCGGCACCGGCTCCGGGGCGTGTTGCAGAAACCCGTCCAGGAGCAGTTGCACCCCGAAATTATTCAGGGCACTGCCGAAATAGATCGGGGTTTGTTTTCCGGCCAGCACGGCCTCGCGGTCGAACTCCGACCCGGCGGCGTCCAGCATGGACAACTCCTCGGAGACATCCGCCGCGGTTCCGGGCTGCAAGCGGGCGTTGGCCGCCGCCTCGGACAGGTCGGTAATCTCCACCGGCGCCTGCGACAGCCCGCCCGTCGTACGCTGGAAGAGGTGCACCCGGTTCTCCCGCCGATCGACCACGCCGCGAAAGTCAATTCCCGTGCCCAGCGGCCAGTTGACCGGAAACACCTCGATGCCCAGCCCCCGCTCCACTTCATCGATCAATTCGAGCGGGGGCCGGCCGGGCCGGTCGCATTTGTTCACGAAGGTAAAGATCGGAACGCCCCGCATCCGGCAGACGTCGAAAAGTTTGAGGGTCTGCGCCTCGATTCCCTTGGCCGCGTCGATCACCATCACGGCCGCGTCGACCGCCGTCAGCACCCGGTAGGTATCCTCGGAGAAGTCCTGGTGCCCGGGAGTGTCCAGCAGGTTGATGGTTTTTCCCTCGTACTCGAATTGCATCACGGTGGACGAAATCGATATCCCGCGCTGCTTCTCCAGTTCCATCCAATCGGAAGCCGTTTCGCGCTGGTTCTTGCGCGCGGTGACCGATCCGGCCAGCTGCAAGGCCCCGGAGTAGAGGAGGAATTTTTCCGTCAGCGTCGTCTTGCCGGCATCCGGGTGAGAAATAATGGCAAAGGTTCGCCGTTTACTGATTTCCTGTCGCATAACCTGATCCCCGCTTCCGAGCCCGTCACACGCAACCGGTTTAATGGCCGCAACCCAACCGGTGGGAAATAAAAACGCCGTGCGCCCGCCGGGCGGGAAACTCCCCCAACAGCCGGCCGGCTTTCCGCTCGGAAACAAACGGTCAGGATCCCTCCGGACGCGCCCCGACGCAAGCCGAATTCCACGTTTTCCGACGGCTCAAAGGTCCGGCGGCACGTTGGCCAGGGCCTCTTCAATGGTGGAAAGGCCGTCCTTCACTTTCAACATGCTGTCCTGGTGCAGGGTTTTCATCCCGTTTTTGACCGCCAGCCGCTTGATTTCCGCGGTTTCCTTTTCCGCGTTGATGGCGTGGATCAACTCGTCGGAAATCTGCATGAGCTCGTGAATCCCCACCCGTCCCTTGTAACCGAGTCCATTGCAGGCGGGACAACCTTTCGGGTTCGCCTTGTAAATGGTTCCCGACCAACCGATGGCGGCCTCGATCAGGTCCCGCTCGCGCCCCTCCGGATCGTACGCGACGCGGCATTTCTTGCAGACGCGGCGCATGAGGCGCTGGGCACAGACACAGAGGAGGGATGACGAAATCATGAACGGCTCGACGCCCATGTCGGTCAAGCGCGCGACGGTGCCGGGCGCGTCGTTGGTGTGCAGGGTGCTGAGCAGCAAGTGTCCGGTCAACGCGGCTTCCACTGCAATGTTGGCCGTTTCCTTGTCGCGGATCTCCCCCACCAGAACGATATCCGGGTCCTGCCGGAGAAAGGCCCGCAGGGCGCTGGCAAAGGTCAAACCGATCTGGCGGCTCATCTGCATCTGGTTGATCCCGGCCAGCGTGTACTCGATCGGGTCCTCGGCGGTGCGGATGACCAGTTCCGGCGAATTGATTTCGTTGAGCGCCGAGTACAGCGTCATGGACTTTCCCGAACCGGTCGGTCCGCAGTGCAGGATCATCCCGTAGGGCTGCTGGATGACCTTCCGGTAGGCCAGGAGATTCTCTTCGGAAAACCCGAGCGCCGGCAGCGGCAGGGTCGATTTCTCCTTGTCCAGGATACGCATGACCACCCCTTCCCCGTGATTGAGGGGCGAGGTCGCAACACGCAGGTCGATATCGATGTTCTTCTTGGTGTACTGCTTGAAAATGATTCGTCCGTCCTGCGGCAGACGCCGCTCGGCGATATCCAGGTTGGACATGATCTTGAACCGCGCCACGATGGCCCCGGCCACCTTTTTGGGAAGATGCAGTTTCTCCTGGCACACCCCGTCGATGCGGTAGCGGATCAACAGCTCCTTGTCCCCCGGCTCGACGTGGATATCGCTCGCGCCCTCCTTGTAGGCATCCTCGATGATGCGGTTGGCGAGCTGGATGATGGGACCCGATTCCTCGTCCTCGAGGTCCTCCGCCTTGACGTCGTGCTCGTCCCCGAACTCGGCGCCAATGGCGTCGACCACGTCGCCGAATTGCACCTTTTCGTTGGACGAGTCTTTTTTAAGCTTTTGTTCGAGTTCGTGCGAACCGGCCAGAAGCCGCACCACCCTCAGGCCGGTTTTCTCCTGGATCTCGTTGACCGCGTTGATTTCAAAGGGGTTGGCGAACGCCACCACAATAAAATCCCCCACCATCCCCAGCGGCAGGAGGTTGTTGTCCCGGCAGAATTCGATCGGCACCTTCTCCAGGAGGCCGGGATCGATGTGGAAGCGGGAAACATTGACGGGATTCATGCCGAACACCCGCGATTTGGCTACGAGGAGGCGGAATTCCGTCAACCCGTGCTCCTTCAACAGGATCTCGTCGAGCGCATTGCCCGTGAGCTCATGAGAAAGCGTCATGATCTTCTCGGAGGCGTCCGCCTCGAGAAGTTTCATTTCCACCAGCGTCTTGACAATAGCCGACTGAATTCTTCCAAGCGCCATAAACCCTTACCTCCTCTGTGCGTATTCCTTCTCCTGCCACTCGATCACCTCGGATATGTCGTTCATGGTGGCGACAAACCATAAGACCGTTCCCCCGAGG
>PXDC01000223.1 GCA_003565135.1 Verrucomicrobiota bacterium | reverse complement strand
CCGGTGGCCGGAATCATTCCGCTGCTGTTGCGCGGGGAGATCGACTTGAGCGATTTGACCCACGGGTTCACCCGCTTCAGTGAGGAGCCCGGTCAGTGGACGCTGCAACCGAAGGGACAGCCGGGTGACCAAATCGAGGTGGTGGTCGGGGTGGAACGCGCCGCCATGGCCGGCGATCCGGGGGATCTGTTCGCCGGCATTCTCCGCCTCGCCGACTCCGCCGGGTTGATCGCCATCGACCTGCCGGTTAGCGCCGAGGTCGCCTCCACCACCGGACTTTGGGTCGGCAACGCCTTGGTTGGCGAGGTGGCCCATTACTTGGTGGACTACGCGGAGATCGCGGACGGGGTTCTCGCCCAGGATGAGGACGGCGCCTACATTCCCGAAGAGGTGGATGAATCGTTTGGCGCGGTTTCCCGCCCGTTTCCCCTGCGTTTGATCGTCCACAACAACGGCACCGGCGGCGCCACGTTCCTGCAACGGGTTTATTACGGGCTGCTCGACGAGGAAAACCTGGTCCTGACCAAACACCAGAACGTGCTCAATCCGGCCCAACTCGACAGCGCCCGCCGCATCAGCGTCGCGCACCTGCCGTGGACGGAGAACAATGTCTCCTGGCCCTTCGACGGCGCTTTGCACGACGGAGCGGAGATCGAGGTGACGGTGAACCTTCCCTACGACGACCAGGCGGCCAATCCCTTCCTGCACACCTATCATCCGGATCACGACAACCTTGACGCCCGTTTCGAGAACGTCCTGCCGCAGGGGGCCGAATCCTACGGCATCGAACGCCGGATCACCCTTCGCGTGATGCCGCCCGGCGGTGATTTCTCCAGCGTGACCGCCGGCAGCGGCACCCTCTCCGGCACCTACGAGGAGACCGTCACCCTGCGGGGGCGCGGAGGCGCTTCCCGCGAATACCGATCCCGCGGCGGGTTCGCCCTCAACCGCGTCGTCGATATCGCCACCCTCACCGACTGATTTTTTCATCATCCGCTTCCACACCCGAATCTTTTACGATTATGAAAACCACCGTCTCCCTCCTCTGCGCGCTCGCGCTTCTCGCGACCGCCACCCTCCGCCTCGCCGCCGCCGACGGGCCGCCCGAACTCCTCAGCTACCAGGGTTACCTCGTCGATGCCAACGGCGCGCCGCTCGGCGTGGATGGCTCGGGCAATCCGCTCCCGTCCAATTACGACGTGACCTTTAGTATCTTCGACGCCTCCACCGGCGGCACGCTGCTCTGGCGCGAGCAGCAGACCATCACGGTGGACGCCGGTTATTTCAGCGTCCTGCTCGGGGAGGGGACGGTCGTGGGAAGCGACCCCCGACCCAACCTATCCACCGTATTCACCGGCATCGGGGCGGACGAGCGCTTTGTCGGGGTGGCCGTCCGGTTCGAGGCGGGGGGAGCGTTTGCCGACATATTGCCCCGCCTGCGATTGTTAACCTCGCCTTATGCATTCAGCGCTTCCCAAGCCCGCTCGGTGGTCAATCCCGACGGGCAGGCCCTTATCACGGCGGAGGGCAGCGACGTGACGATTTCCGGAAATTTAACCACCACCCAACCGATTACCGTTCCCTCGATTTCCGGCAGTGGGGCCAATCTGACAAACATTAACGCCAATAACATTACCACCGGCACGCTTTCCAGCGCCCGTTTACCCGGCATACCGGCAAGCCAAATTACATCGGGAACGCTAAGTGACGTCCGACTCAGTGGCAACGTCCCGCGACTCAATGCCGCTCAAACTTTCAGTCAGCTCAACCGTTTTTCGGGTGGAATCCGGATGAACGACAACCGCGTCTTTTTCCGTGCCGGGTCGGATGAAAACCATGGATTGGGTTGGGCAGCCAGTTTCGACGGCCTCGGCATTGACGGGCCGGTGCTTTGGGGGCATTCGGGGGGGGCGTTGGGCACCGGGTTTATGAGCACGCAGCGGGCCGCTTTGCGCTGGAACAACAATCGCCAGGTTTTCATTCCCAACCGCCTCAACGTGGGCACGCCCGGATGGTCATCGACGGATTTTGGAATGCGGGTCAGCAATGACACCACCCAGTTTACTTTAAGCGGAACAACCTTTAGGTTTTTCAATGAGCGGTTCCAGCAGGTGGCGCCGGCACCCCAGACCGTGACTTCTCAACCCGGTTTGCAAGAAAGCATAAGCCCCTCTTTTGAGTGGCTTTTCGGCTCGAATTCCCGCATGCGCCTTTCCAGCGGCGGAAGTCTCTCCATCGACGGATCGCTTTCACAAGGGAGTGACCGGGACCGAAAGGAGAACGTTGTGGCGCTTTACCCTTCGGATGTGCTGGAGAAAGTCGCCGGTCTGCCGCTTTACGAATGGAGTTACATCGACGGCATGGGTGCCCGTCACATCGGTCCCATGGCCCAGGATTTCCACGCCGCCTTCGGATTGGGATCGAGCGACACGCGCCTCGCGCCCAGCGACGTGGCGGGCGTCGCCCTGTCGGCCATTCAGGGCCTGCACGGGACGGTGAAAGCGCAGGAAGCCGAAATCGCCGAACTCAAACAAACGGTGGCCGATCTTCAGGCTGCGGTGGCCGCTCTCCTCGAGGCCCAAGCCTCCGGGCAATGAACCATGGGCGCCGGACCGCAACCTTGCATGGAGCATCCGTCATGAAGCCGACTCAATTCCGAACCATTGCCATTCAGGGTACGCTGGCCGCGCTCTTCGTCATGCTCGTTTCCCACGCCCGTGGCCAGGCCCTCCCACTGGAAATCCGGCAATTGGACACGCCGGTCAATCACCTCTCTCCGGCGGGCAAACCGCTGTCCAACGAGGAAGGAAATCCCCCGGGATCCGACGGCCGTTTGGAGACGCCGGCCCAACAGGCCGAGCGGGGGCTGACCTCGGCGGAACCGACGGCCGGGCAGTTCCAGGGGTTTGTCTCCTTTGGCGCGGTGGTGCGCACCCGTCCGGGACCGGCCGGGGCCGGGGGCTACACCAGCTACGCCGTTTACGCGCAGGAAGTGCTGCCCCACGGCGGGCCTCCGGGGCAGCGCATTCACATCGCCCGCGCCCAAATCGGCGCGCCTTACATCAGCCGCCGGGTGGAGTTGCTGTTCGGCGGTATTGTCGCTTTGCCGGAAGTGGACGTGGACGAGGAACCCTTGGAAGGCGTCCTGCCGGAGGATTATTGGCAGCGTGAACCGTTCTGGCCGCAGGGCGAGGTCGTCAACGGAGAGCATGTGGGCGCCCCCTATTACTGGAGCCGCCACGCCCGCGCGGTCTTTGCCAACCGGCCGGGCCCGATTGAAATTGCCTGGCGGCGCACCGCTTCCATTCCCGGCGCCGATCCCGCCGCTTACGCCGGAGACCCTGATTTCGCCGTCATCGACGGCCGGGTCTATCCGCTCTTGCGGCGGACCTACCTGGTCTCCGGCAGTCCGGTCAAGCCTCCCCGCAGAATGTATTGGACGGAGGGGGCTTTCCAAAACTCCGGCCTTCCGGTGGAGGTGCCGGAAGGGGTGACCATCAACTTTGTTTACTCGGATTTGTTTCCCAAGACGGTGGAGGAAGCTTACACCGATCCCGGTTCCTCGCCCCCGGTGGCGCCGGGCGACGGCGGTATTTACACCGAGTTGCGGACTGTTTTTCACGACGCCGACCGCAACAGCATCCGCGCCTTCAACTGGCAGGGGCGCATCTTTCTCGAACTCCTCGGCGACGTGATGGAGGGGGACCGCCGCCAGCACCTCGGTTCCGAGATCATCGATGTCGTCCGCCGGGTCAATCCCGACGACGTCACGGTTGAACTGGGAGAAAAGCTGACCGCCTGGCCT
>PXDC01000302.1 GCA_003565135.1 Verrucomicrobiota bacterium | reverse complement strand
CGGCGAAGAGCATGAACCGGGCGACCTCCTGCAGTGTCATTCCCTCGGCGATACCGGGAAAACGTCCGGCGATGGTCGCAAGGACGGCGATGCGGTTCTCGGTGATGCCGATGGCTGTTCTCGGGTGCCGGTTAAACGTCAGGCGATGCAGCCGGTCGTCCTCCAGGTAAGCGCCGCGGGTGGTTTCCGGTACAACCAACGGGTGAACCCGGCCTTCGCGCACGAGGTGACTTCCCCCCGCCATGGCGTCGACCATTTCCGGCCAGTCGGAATCCCAGGTCGCCCCGAGTTCCCACCCTTCCTCGCCACGGGACGCGAAATGCCAATCGCCCTCGGCGTCGATGCCGACAGCGTTGCGGCCGAGTGCCTCATAGGCCTCGTGGAATGACGGGTCGTTCACAAACGGCCAGACCTCGCCCCGGAATTTCATGATCCCGTAACCAACCTCCGGATACCGCTGGGCCGGGGCAAAACCGCCGTTTATTGCCGCGAGGGCTCCGGTGTGTGAGGCAAAATCGGGAATCGGCATTCGCGGTTGTTCCCAAACGTCGGTCGCCGTCAGTTCGAGCCGGAGGTCCGGGTGATCGAGATCCAGCGCCAGGACCTGGATTATCTGCGGGCCATGGAATAGGTCCTGAAATCGACGCTCGTAAAAGATCAGTCCGTCGCTTATCACCCGGGGCTCCCATCCCGAGCGCTCCAGGTTTGGCAGGCGTGGGGATGGCAGGGAGGATGGGACCGTCTGCAGGCGGAAAAAGCGCCGGTCGGATTCGATGGGAAGGATTACGGTTCGGCCGGGGTTTCGCTCTTTTCGGCGCGGCAACAGTTCGCTCCAGTTCCGGAGGTCTGTCGACTGGTACAGGCTCGCGCCCCCGGTTTCCGCCACCGGCCAGGAAAGGTTGGCGTCCCGCTGCCCGGCACCGAGGGATAGAGTGGGGGCGTCGGGAAGGGAAACGGCTATCGGGGTGACCGCTTCGAAGCTGGTTCCGATCCGAATCTCATCGAAATCCGTGGAGTAGCGTCCGGCGACGCCGACCTGGTTGTATTCGCTGTAGCCGGTCTCAAACTGAAAGACCGGTTGGGGTAATGCCTGTTCATGGACCAGATCGGCCGGATTGAGCCACACGGTAATACGGGTGTCATCGCCGGTGTTCTCTGGGAATTCCCATCGGACCAGGTACAGGGCGGGGACTGACATCCGGAAGTCGTCGCCCGCGTCACCGTAAACGCCGCCGCCCGGGTGGTCGGGAAGTTGAATGGCCCAATTGCCGGACGCTACCGGTGTCACGTTCCCGAACCAGGCGCGGTTGCCCCCGTCCTGCGACAACTCCACGAAGGCCCACCGGGGCGTGGAGGTGGAATCCCCGTGTGCCTGGGCAAGGAAGCTCATCCACACTGTGCTCCCCGGTTTCCCGATGGGCCGGGCTAGGTTTCGTCGCTCCCACGAGTGGTTGCCGAAGGCGGTGCGCACCTGGTTTCCCGAGGTGGCAAGCGAGTTGCCGAAGGCGTCCCGGTAGGCCAGTGGCCCGGTCCTGGCGCCGAGGGTCACGCCGTAATCCTCGCCGTCGCCGTAATCGCCCTCCTCTTCCGGTATGCCCGAATTGAGGGTGCCTTCGCTCCTCCAGGGACCATCCCAGCCGGTGCCTCCGTTAAGCCCGTCGATCCCTTCACCCGGAATTTCTGCGCTGACGTGCCCCTGACGCCGCTCGTAAGCGAACGGTTCGTGAGCCCATAACGCCGTCGCGGCTTCGGTGCCGGCTGCCTGGAGGGAGAGGAACCCGGCGGACAACGCGACCGCGTATAGCCTTGTCCGCGTGTTCATGGCTTCCGGCGCTTGTCCGCGGCTGCAATACGTTCCTCCATAAAAACCGGGTAGTCCCGGCCCGCGATCAGGCGCAGGCCGTCGGTAAAGCCTTCCGGGCGGCCTTCCAACTCGGCAATCAAGCGGTCCCGCCAGGCGCCGAGACGGTCCGCGGCCGCCGGATCGTCCACCAGGTTGTGCCGCTCACCCGGATCCCGGACCAGGTCGAAGAGCTGTTCGGTTCCGTCCCTCGTCAGCCAGATGTACTTTTCTTTCCCGTCGGTCAACGTGTGGTGGTCGAGGTGGGCAAGGTCGCCGTCCTGCCCGCCGGCAGTGTGTTCGATATGCACGTGTTCGCGCCAGTGGGCGTTTTTGTCGCGCATCAAAGGAAGCAGGCTGCTGCCGTCTACGTCGTCCGGGCAGGGAGCGCCCGCCAGATCGAGCACCGTTGGCATGATATCCTCCAGGCAAACCGGGACGTCGACCACACGGCGGGCGTCGAATTCATACGTTTCCGGCGCGCGGATCAAAAGGGGGATGCGGGCCGACCCCTCGTAAGGCACGTTCTTGCGCCACATGTAGTGGTCGCCCAGCATTTCGCCGTGGTCGCTGGTTAGAATGACAATCGTATCCGATGGGTCGACACCGGTGAACGGACTCAAGAGCCTGCCGATTTGGTCGTCTATGTGGTTGATCATGCCGAAGTAGGCGGCGCGCGTCGATTTCAGCGCTTCACCCTGCAAATGCACCTTGAAATGCTCCGGGCCGTATCCCAGACCCTCGTGTTTCGGGGGAGTCGCCCAGTCTCCGATCCACGGTTCCGGCAGGTTCGTTCGCAAGTAGCGTTCCAGGTAGAAGGCCGGGGGAAGGAGTGGAGGATGCGGGGCCAGGAAGGAGACGGTGAGGAAAAACGGGACGGAGGGGTCGCGGGTTCGCAGGAAACGCATGGCTTCGTTCACCGTCCAGTTGGTCTGATGGAGGGACTCGTCGAGGTGCCAGGAGCGGGCGGTCCAATCTGATGACATCACGCCGCTCGAATAATAATCCCCGAGGAACCCTCCCTCAGGCTGGTGGGTGTCCACCGGGACCCGGCGGTCGAGCCAGCGGCGATAGTCGTCCATGACGACCATGTGATCGAAGCCGTAGCGTTTACGAACCGGGTACTGGTGCATGTCCCGGCCCGCCAGGTAGGTGTGGTAGCCCGCCTCGCGCAGCCCCTGTAGCAGCGAGCGGGACGGGTCCCATTCGTGCCCGTCCTCGTATCCGGCCAAGCCGTGGGTGCCGGGAAACTGTCCGGTAAGAAAGGACCGTCGCGCCGGAATGCAGACCGGACAAGTGCTGTAGGCACAACGAAAGCGCACCCCGCCGCCGGCGATGCCGTCCATATTTGGGGTCAGGACGGCGGGGTGTCCGTCGATTCCCAGGGTGTCCCCCCGCTGCTGGTCGGTCATGATCAGCAGGAAGTTCGGGCGCTGGTTCGGCGCAGGCATCGTTTCCGCTATCGCAGGTCGAGCCACGATTTCAGGTTGGCCTCTTCCCGGATGACGGGTTTGATCTGGCCGGAGGGCGAGGTGATCAGTGCGGTGACGCCGGGTCCGTGGCCGGCGACACGGCTGATGGCGTGGACCACGACCCCGATGGTGACGGCGCCCTCGCGGTAGGACCGGCCGTAGGCGGTGTCGGCGTTTTCCAGCGCGACGATGTCGCCCAGGCGGAGGGTGTCGAGGTGGTAGCGTTCGTTGATTTCCGGGTCGAACATCTGGATGTCGTAGTCGCCGGAATGGACATGGTTGCGGCCGAGGCCGGAACCCATGAGTTTCGCCGGGATGACGTGGGTGACCGGCACCACCAGTTTCCCGTCACCATCCAGGCCCATGCCGCGGGCGGTCATGGCGTCGAGGAGACGCGGGGAGAGATTGCGCAGGAACAGGTCGTTGCCGTTGCGGGCTTCCATCCCGAGCCCGACGGCGCGGACCAGCATGGTGTCCCCGATATTGAGCAAGTCATAGACCTCGTCGTCGAATTCGACCATGACGTTGTCGACGCCGCCGTGTTTGCCGATGACCGTGCCTTCGTGTCCTTTGGCATCTCCCGAAGTGATGCGCACGGCATTCCCGATCTGGGCCAGAACGTTCAGCGCGCGCTGGGCGTCGTTGTCATCGTGGTAAATACTGACGGACGGCTCGACATGATCTCCGGCGAGGTGGACCGCGGAATCACCGACGCGGAAATTGTAGGTGATGCCGCCGGTTCCGGGAAGCGCTTTTACCGTTCCCTCAGTGGAGACCCGGTAGATGGCGGCGGCTATGGCGGGTTGGCGTATTTTTCCCGTAACGGCCATTTCCACCAGTTCGGCGCGGTTCACTTCGAGCGCTACCAGCGTTTGGTCGCCGCCCGCGAATGCGATGCCGGATGGCAGCCAGCCGGCGAGCAGCGCTGCGAGGAAGGGGAGGACGGGTGCTTTTTGTTTCATTGGGTTGAACGTGGCGGTTGGGTGAAATGGTTTGGGACCGTTTTCGGGGAGCGGCCCGGGGATCTATTTCATGATCAAGACAGCATCCGGTTGTCTGTCAATGTTCCAGGGACACGGAGGGGTGGATCAGAGGGGCCGAATACGATGCCCGCCCCTTTGCTTTAACGGGTCCACCGCCGGTGCGGGGATGCCGCGACAGGCCTGGGGATCAACCTTCGGCGGGCAAGCCGTGCGCCATTCCCGACAGGATATGCATAGGCGTTTTGGTGGACCTCCGGTAGGCTCCGGCTCTTTTTTATCCGGTCGGACGTTTTGGTTTTTATGAAAAAATTGAAGCGGGCTCTTGATCGAGATCAAAGAAATCCACGCCGGAAAGGCTATGTTAGACCTGTCATGAAAACCATGTATACCATCGAAAACAATACTGCTGCCACAGCGCAAAACGAGGGCCCGCCGTCCGGGATGACGTCCGACGTCATTGGGGCGGGACGGCTCTCGGCCCCAGGGAACCGGAGAGAGGCCGGTACTGCGGCCGGAAACCGACTGGAAATATCAATCTCAAGAGCATCCCGCCTGGTGACGGCGACGCTGCTGGCGGCCGGGGCCCTGATCCTCGGAACCGCGGTCCCGGAGGCCCGCGCCTGCACCGCCTGCAATCTTTCGTTTAAGGACGAAGTTCTCAATGAGCGGGCGGGAACCCCGGCGGGACGGGATATGCTCCTGGCCATGGAGAACCAGAAGCACCTGCCCCTGGAGGGGGTTTCGTCCACACCGTTCCTGGAGGAGCGCCCGAACGGGGATCCGGGCACGTCCGGGGAGGTGATGGAGGTGGCGTCGCTGCCCGCCTCCACGTCGGTCTCCGCCGGGTCGGCCGTTGCCGCCTCGCCGCTGCCGGTGGCCGCATCCGGGGGCATGAACGCGCTTTCGTCGCAGTTCGAGGAGATCTACGCGAACGAGGATTTCATCGACATCATTCGCCGGGATGAAGGGCTGTCCATCCCGACCACCGGTTACGTTCCCCAGGACATGGTTCCGGACAAGAGCTTCACCATCGAACTCGATGAAGGGCTCGCTTATCTCGGGAACAGCGTGGTTTACGACGGGTTCCTCACGAATGGAACCGTTCCCGGCCCCACCATCGTGGTGGACCAGGGTGATATCGTGGAGTTCAAGGTGGTCAACAAAGGTACCGTGCCGCACGGAGCCTCCATTCACGCGGCTTACACCCAGACGTCGAAGTACCTCGGCCAGATCCAGCCGGGACAGACCAAGAGCGTCGTATTCCGGGCGACCTATCCGGGGGTATTCATGTACCATTGCGCACCGGGAGGTCACGCCATCCCCATGCACGTTCTCTTCGGCCAGTACGGCATGATGGTCGTGAAGCCGAAGGAGAGCGAATACAAGCTGGCGGCCGAGCTGGGACGCGAACCGGACGTCGAGGTCTACCTCGTCCAGCACGAATGGTACGCCAGCGGCAAAGACGCGGTGGAGGGAAATCCGATGTACGTTACGTTCAACGGCAAACTCTTCCGTTACATCGAGGAACCGATCGAGGCCAAGCCCGGTGACTACGTCCGGATGTATTTCCTCAACATCGGTCCCAACCTGTTGTCGACCTTCCACCTGGTGGGGATCATCTGGGACTACGCTTACTGGCAGGGGCATCCCGACGCGGTGCTGCCCGGCGGGCAAACCATCACGGCGGGACCGTCGGACTCCTGGGTGGTCGAGTTCCGGGTGCCGCCCGACGAAGGGCCCTACACCATGCTGTCCCACGCGGTCGGATCGACCAGCCGGGGAGCGATCGGACTCCTGGTGGCGGACCGGAATGCGGAAACACCGGTGACGGTAAAGGCCGACGGTCCGAAATACACGGCGGAGGAAATGGAGGAGATCGCCGCCAATGCGGTCCGGACCATTTCTCCCTTCCGGCCGGGATCCATGGATGTCGAGCAGGCGCACCGTTACGGTCCCGAGACCGAAGAGGTGTTTGTCGAGATAATCGGCAATTCGTATTATCCGAAAGTGCTGGAGATTGCGCCCGGGACAAAAGTCACCTGGATCAACGAGGATGTGTTTTCCTTCCTCGCCGGGGAGTTCTCCGGGATTCACAACGCGGTGAGCACCAGCGGGCCGGAACGCTTTGTTTCGCCCCTCCTGGCCCACGGGGAAACCTACAGCTTCACGTTCGAAGAGGAAGGTGAATACGACTACATCTGCACGCCCCATCCCTACATGGAAGGGCGGATTATCGTCACGGCGGCCGAAGAGGAAACGGAGGACATGGTGGAAGCCCCCTCGGGGAGACTCGGTGGCTGGACCATGGGGCTCGCGGGGCTGGCCCTGATCCTGGCGGTCGTCAGCCTGGTGCGGCAGAAGAAATAGGGAACCTCCCCTGCCCTCCCGGCAAACCATCCATCAACCAACATTCAAAAAGGCCGGCGCCGGGCGCCGGCCTTTTTTCGTTACTGGTGATTCGTTACTGGTTACTGGTGATTGGTGATTCGTGATGGGTGATTGGTGATTGGTGATTGGTGATTCGTGATTCGTGATTGGTGATTGGTGATTCGTGATTGGTGATTGGTGATTGGTGATTGGTGATTCGTGATTGCTGATTCGTGGTTTGTTTCCCGTTGGGAAAAAATCCGCAATCCGCAATCCAAGATCCAAACAACGAACAACGAACAACCGACTCAGAGTTCGCAGGCGCCGCCCGCGCAGGCGACGATTTCCTTAAGAGCGGTCTCATCGGTGACCTCGCGCAGGGTGGTGTAATCGACGGTGCGGTACTTCAGGCGGTTCCACTTGGCGATGTCTTCGGGTGTGATGACCTCCTCGTTCGGGGCCTGGGCGAAGGTTTTATCGCCGCAGTAGCCGAGCAGCGCGACCCCGGTGAAGTAATTACGGTTCTCCCAAAGAAAACGGCGAACCCGGTCCCATTCCTCCGGGCGGACCGCGCAGGTATTGGAAACGTTGTGGTGCAGGCCGGGTGAATAGAGTTCGTGGGCGCGGCCTTCCTGGACCCAGTAGCGCTGGACCAGGCGAACGTATTGGAGAAAGGATACGGCGTCGACTTCGTTGCGCAGCACCGCGTTTTCCGGCGCCTCGACGGGAAAGGTGATGACGTCGTCGGTGTCAGGGTGATACACCGAGGGCTCGGTCATATGGGCGTTGCTCTGATGGAAATGCTGGTAAACCGCGTCTTTCCGGTTGGCCTGGACGCGACGGAAATAGCGTTTGGCGTGGTGGGGATGAATCCCGGAGGATGCGCCGAGCAGCAGGGACGCGGTTCCCTCCGGTTTGACGCAGGTGACCCGGGCGGCGCGCGGAATGCCGATGGCCTCCGCCACGAGCGCGTTGGTGGCGCGACAGATCCGTGCACCGGTCTTGAGGACGGTGGGATTGAGGAAAATCTCCGGGTTGTCCATGACCCCGCAGATGGACACCCCCAGGAGGGATTCCCGTTCGTTGAGGTAGCGGGAAACCGGCCCGAGGTACGGGATGTCGACGTAGGAGGCCTGAATGGTCCCGATCACCGCCGCGAGCACGCAAGCCTCGTAGAAATCCTCCGCTCCGGTTGCGGCCGCGCCGTTGATCGTGGACAGATTGCACATTTGCCAGCCGGAAAGGCGCGCTTTCGGCGGCAGTTCCCCCTCGTACCCGAGTTCCCGCAGGCGGGCCGCGGCGTGGGGATCGGTTTCGCTGACCAGGGGGTGCAACCCGATTTCGCAGCACGGATTGCAGCCGTACTCGGGGTCTTCACTGAAATAGAACCCGGGCTCCCCGAATTCCTTCTGCGCTTCGAACAGGTCCCGGAACGTTTCGAACGGGGCGGTCTTGCGGTTGAGGACGGCGGAGTTGTTCGAGGCCGAGCGCTGGGGATGGGTTTCGAACCAGTTGCCGGTCTTGGCAAAGCGCATGTCCTCGTCGTCCGGGGAGAACAGGCAAATGGTTGCGGAACGGCGGACGCCGCCGGACAGGACGGAAGCGGCGACGAACATGCAGAGGTCGTAGACCTCGACCGGTTTGAGGTGGCGCCCGGCCGCGGCCTCGAGGATCTCGGCGGTCCGGGCCAGGGCCCGTTTCAACGGCACGTGTCCCGGGGCTTTTCCGCCCGATGTTTTCAGCGGCGAACCGCGGGGGCGGATGCGCGAGTAGTTGAATTCGACCTGGTAGCCGTTCCAGTGGGAACGAACCAGTTCGTCCAGGGCGTCGGACCAGCCCTCGATGGTGTCGGGGACGGTGACGTGTTTGACGGGCAGGTCCATGGCCGCCCCGCGCCGTGGCAACGGGGGGAGATGGGCGATGTGATGGGTTTGGACGGAGAAGCCGCAGCCGACACCGGCCAGGAGGAGGTAAAAGAATTCGCGGAAAAATTCGAGACGGTCGGCCGGACTGTAGGCGCAGTTAAAAAGGCGGGCGTGGGCCGCTTCAATCGCCTCTCCCCCGAACTGGAGCGAGCGCATCGAGGGGAGGACCCGTTTCCGGCGGACCCCCTCGAAGGCGGCGTCGATGGCGTCGAGGACGCTCTTATGGGCGAAATAACCGCCGATTCGGCGCGCGATATCCGGTTCCACCACGCCTTCCTTTTCCAGGTGGGCGAGAATGGCGGCGAAGTTGACCAGGATGCGGTCCCCGAAGCGCCGGCGGTGCATGGAGGCCACCCGGTCGACCGCTTCCTCGAATACTTCGCGCCGGTGCAGGTCGCGACGGTAACGCGCGTAGCGGGAAACCGCGATGTACTCGGCCAGGCCGTTCCGCCGGTGCCGGTGGAGGCGGAGCTCGGCCCGTTGGGCGCGGTAGAGCATGTAGGCCCGGGCGATCCGCCATTCGCCTTCGGCGGCAATGGCCTTTTCCACCGTGTCCTGGATCTCTTCGACTCCCGGATGTTTGCCCTCGCGGTAGAAGAGTTCCAGCATGAGTTCCACCCGTCGGGCGATGGAGCGGACTTTGTCGAAGTCCTCCTCGTCCAGGCCGTACCGGAGTTCGGGAGCGTTCCGATGGGGATTGGCGGCTCCGTCGTGGCGCACGTCGTAGAAGGCGAGCGCGATGGCGCGCACGACCTTCGCTTCATCCCAGGGAACGGTGCTCTCGTCCCGTTTGCGAACCTGGCGGTCGCCCGGGGCGATGGCGCGAAAGCGCATTCCGGGGAGCCGGACCTGGAAGAGGGATTCTTCGTCCGCCAGGGACGGGGTTTGATCGGCGTTCATAGGCAATCCGGGCATAGCCGGCCACCCTATCAAAATCCGGGAGACCGTCGCTTCGCACAATTTGCCCTTCCCTGAGCAATAAGCAAAAAAATCGGCGAAACCCGGGATCCCGAAAAAGGGATCGGCCCGGGGAACGAGCCGCCGGTGTGATTCAGCCTTTTCGCATAAAGAGGTAGCGGTCCCGGTCGTGATAATCGGTGTGGGATTCCACCGACGGGAATCCGTGGTTTTCGGCCCAGGCGGCCAGGCGGGTGTGTTGGGTGATGCCGGTTTCGAGGGCGAGGAGGCCCCCGGGGTTCAGGTGGCGGGGCGCGCCGGCGATGATGGTTTCCAGGGCGGCGTGACCGTCGTCCGCGGCGGCAAGGGCGCCGCGCGGCTCGAATGCGTGCACCTCCGGGGCGGCGGTTTCCCACTCCCCCTCGCTGAGGTAGGGCGGGTTGGATACGATGAGGTCGAAGGTGGCGGAGCGATCCAGTTGTGCGTACCAGTCCGAGGCGATCAAGCGGATGCGGCCGATCGATCCCAGGTTCTCCGCGTTCTCGCGGGCGAGTTCGAGAGCCTCGGTGCTGGCGTCGACCGCCACGGCCTCGGCCCGGGGCCATGCCTTGAGCAGAGCCAGGGCCACGGCGCCGGTACCTGTACCCAAATCCAGGATACTTTGCGGAGGAGTCGGGAAACGCTTGAGGATCAATTCGACCAGCCTTTCCGTTTCCGGCCGCGGGATGAGGGCGCGCCGGTCGGTCCGGATCGACAGCCCGAAAAAGGGGGTTTCTCCCATGACGTACTGCAGGGGCTCGCGGGCCGCCCGGCGTCGCACCAGCGGACGAAGTTTTTCGAGATGATGCTCCTCCAGGGGACGCTCAAACTGGAGGTAGAGGTCCAGGCGTCCCACCCCGAGAACATGGGCGAGGAGCCATTGCGCATCGAGGCGGGGCGTTTCCACCCCGTGTTTCCGGAAGTGGTCTTCGGTCCGCTTGAGGACTTCGAGGAGAGTCAGCATGGAGCGGGTGGAAACGGGAAAGTTGCCGTGCCGGCCGGATCATTCGAAAAACTTTTTCGCCTTGTCGAAAAATCCTTTGCCGGCCGGGCCGGCGGGTTCCCGGGCGTCGCCGCTGGCGATGGCGAATTCCTCCAGCAACCGGCGCTGTTCCGAATCCAGGGAGGTGGGGACCTCGACGTGGATGCGGACGAGTTGGTCGCCGTAGTGGCCGCTGCGCAGGTTGGGCATCCCCTTCTTGCGCAGGCGGAACACGGTGCCGGACTGGGTTCCGGCCGGAATCTTGAGGTTGGCTTTGGCCGAAAGGGTGCGGACCTCGATATTGCCGCCGAGGGCCGCCAGGGTGAATTTAATGGGAACCTCGCAATAAAGGTCGTCGCCCCGCCGTTCGAACACCTCGTGGGCCTTGATGTGGACGACCACGTAAAGGTCCCCCGGGGGGCCTCCTTTGGCACCGACTTCTCCGTTGCCGCCGGAACGCAGCTTGGACCCGTCGTCGACGCCGGCGGGGATCCGCAGCTTGACCGAACTGGTGGTGACGGCCCGCCCTTCGCCGCGGCATTCGCGGCAGAGTTTCTCGATTTTTTGTCCGGACCCCTCGCAGTCGGGACAGACCTGGCGAATGCTGAAAAATCCCCGGGAGGTGGTCACCTGGCCGTGCCCGCCGCAGGTCGGGCAGACCATGCTCTTGGAGCCGGGCTCGGCCCCGGAACCGTTGCAGTGGCCGCAGGCGACGGGACGGCGGTAACTGATTTCCTTTTCCACCCCGGTGGCGGCTTCCTCCAGGGTGAGCTCGAGATCGTACCGCAGGTCGGCGCCGCGCTGTGGGCCGCCGCCAAACCCGCCGCCCCGGCCGCCGCCGAAGAATTCCTCGAAAATGCCGCCGGCGCCGCCGCCACCACCGCTGAAGACCTCGCGGAAAATATCGAAGGGATCGTGGAACCCGCCGCCGCGACCGGTGCCGCCGAACCCGCCGCCGGATTCAAAGGCGGCGTGACCGTAACGATCGTACGCGGCCCGTTTGTCGGTGTCCTTGAGAACCTCGTAGGCCTCGGAAACCTGCTTGAATTTGGCTTCGGTCTCGGGATTGTCCGGATTCTTGTCGGGGTGATACTTGACCGCCTTTTTCCGGTAGGCCTTCTTGATCTCATCGGCGGAAGCGTCGCGTGAGACCCCCAGCAACTCGTAGTAATCGGCTTTCTTCATGGTTCGGTACCCGGTGCTTTACTTTTCTTCCGTGTTATCGTCCCGCGGGGTTTGATCGCCGGAGGCGGCATCTTCCGCGATCTCTGCGCCGGCCGGTCCGGCGGAGAGGACGACCATGGCGGGCCGCAGCAGACGATCGTTCAGGGCGTATCCCCGGCGGACGACTCTGGTCACGTGGCCTTCGGGAACCTCGTCGTGCGGTTCCGACCCGGTCGATTCATGGCGGTGGGGGTCGAATGCCTGGCCGGCGGGATCGATCTCTTCGACCCCGTGTTCCTTGAGGATGGACTTGGTTTGCTGGTAAACCATTTCGAATCCCTGGGAAATCCCCGCCGCTTCCGGGTGGTTCCGGGCCGATTCGAGGCCGAGAACAAAATTGTCGAGGACGGGCAGGAGGTCCTGCACAAGGCTGGCGGCGGCATACTTGCGGGCCTCCTCCTTTTCGCGCAGGGAACGGCGGCGAAAGTTTTCCAGCTCGGCAACCGAGCGAACGTACCGTTCGTAGTTTCCCTTGGCTTCCTCACGGGCGGCTTCCAACTCCTCTTCGGGCGTGGGCCGGGCGTTCTCTTCGGCCGGTTCGGTCCCGGTCCCGGCGGCTTCGGGTTCCGCCCCGGATTCGGGAACCGCCTCGGTGGAGGACAACGCCTCCTCTTCGGTCAGATTTTGTTTTTTTTCTTCGCTCATGGCTCGAGTCATCATTCTGTCTGAATTCTGTGGCGAATGCGCGCCACGGCAGGTGCCTGGTGGAACGGTGCCGGAACAACGGCGAGGCGGTTCAAGGCCCGGCTTCCCGGGTTTCCCGGTCAACGCTTCCGATGTCGGCGCGGATGCGGGAAAGCAGTTCCTCCGGAACGATCGCGGCCAACAGGGCGTCGTCCTCGAAGGAGATCCCGGCCGCTGCGAACTGCCGCAACACCTCCGGCGCCACCTTCCTCAAGGAGGTCACGTCCGTCAACTCCAGATCGACATTGACGCGGTAGTCTTCGGTCACCCCGCCGTTGCCGGAAGCATAATCAATCAGCACGACGGTGTCAATTTTGAGACGCAACCGCTCAATGACCACCTCCCGGCCCCGTTCGCGGTCCCGCCGCTCGTTCAGCATCTCCTCGATCACGGTCCCGAACTCCTCCAGGTTGACCTGGCCGTCCGCGTTGCGGATCCCGGTGATGCGCGGGATCTCGACTTCGAACCGCTCCACTACCAGCCGGTCCCGGAAAAACGATGCCGGCGACGCCTTCAGGTCCAGGCGTTCGATGTCGATGAAATCGGATTTGCGGTAGTGGTCGGGATTGCGGATCCGGAAAGACCGGATGTAGACCGAACCGCGCAGCGGGTTGCTGCTCATTTCCTCCACGCTGGTGGGGAACCCGGTCCGGGCGGTGATGCCGTATTGTACAATGTGGGAAAGAAAAAACATAACCATCAGGGCCAGCGCGACGCAGAGTAGAAAAATAAAGGCGACGAGCCTGGTTAAACATCCGGCCTGCCGGTGCGCTGCCATGGCGAAATAAAAGAATGAAGCCGGCGACCCGCGCGGCGCCGAAACCTCTCTCCATGTGAACCGAACCCCTCTCGCGGTGCAAGAGTGAAAGGAAGGGCCGCGGTCCCGGGGAGCGAGGCGGGCGGTCCGGTTCTCAGGGGCCGAACCGGTCGGTCACCAGCACCAGCGACGGGGATTGCGCGCGGAATACGTAGTCACCCGCGTGCGCCAGGAGGGCGTGGTCGCCCCGGCGCAGTACGGTGGCTCCTCCCGCGTCCGCGACCTCCCCTTCCAGTCCGTGCACCAGGGCGGGACCCTGTCCGGCGGGAAATACAAGGTCCGGCCGTCCCGGCCCGAGGCGGAGCCGGCGGATGCGGAACGCGTCGCACTCGGCCAGGACCGCATCCCCGGAACCCGCCCGGACCGGGGCCGGTTCGACGTCGTCGAAGTCGATGCAGGCCAGGGATTCCTCGACGTGCAGTTGCCGTTTTTTACCGTCCAGACCGACCCGTCCCCAGTCGTAAACCCGGTAGGTGGTGTCGGAATTTTGCTGGATTTCGAGGATCAGGTTGCCGCCGTCGATGGCATGAATCCGGCCGCTGGGGACAAAAAGCGAGTCCCCGGGGGAAACGTCGATCCGGTGGATGCATTTTTCCAGGTCCTCCGCCCGCAGGGCCGTTTCGAATTGGGCGCGCGTGACGCCGTGCCTGAGCCCGGCGAGAAGGCCGGCGCCCGGTTCGGCGTCGGCAATGTACCAGTTTTCGGTCTTGGGCTCCCCGTGCAACCGGGGCGCGACTTCGGCCGGCGGGTGCACCTGGAGGCTGAGCCGCTCGCGGCAGTCCAGCCACTTCACCAGGATCGGGAATGGCCGCTCCGGGTCCCAGCCCGGGCCCATTATGGCGGCGGCCCGATCCTTCAGAACCTCCCGCAAGGGGTGTCCGAGGAGGTCCCCGGACGTCGTCACGACGGACTGGGCGTCCGGACGGTCCACCACGTCCCAGCTCTCCCCGATCGGCCCGTCACCGGGCAGAACCCGGCCCAGCCTGGTCTCGAGGCCGCGCCCGCCCCAAACCCGTTCCTGGTAAAGCGGCTCGAAGCACAGCGGTGGAATCATCAAAAAAAAGTTAATTTGCCCTTGGCGTGCCGGTCAATATACATTCGTACTTTAAAATCCGTGGACCTTAGCGTTAACTTTACCGTTTGATGGGAAAAAAGAAGAAACCGTCGGGGAATTCGACGTCGCCCTCACCGACGTTCAACCAGCCCAAGAAGGCGCCGTGCCGTCCGTTGACCGGGAGTCTCATCCTGGTTTTGGGGATTCTGGTCCTGGTTTCCCTGTACGACTTTCATCCGGATCAGGATGTGGTCAACACCACCGATCCCGAGGAGGAAAACCTGGTGGGCCGTTTCGGAGCGAAGACGGCGTTTTTCGCCTTTTACGCCTTCGGGGGAACGGCATGGCTCTTGCCGGTGTTCTGTTTCTGGTTGAGCTGGATGCTCTTCAGCCGATCGTATCGGCTGCGTTACGACAAGATGATCGCCCTGGCGGTCTGCGTTTTGTCGAGTTCGGGGCTTCTGGCCATGCAGGAACGGGTTTTTGTCGCCGAGGGGATTTACACCCAGGGCGCGGGTGGGACCGTGGGCACCCTCCTGTACGACCAGCTTCTCAAATCCAATATCGGGGTCTTCGGGTCCGCGTTGATTCTGGTGGTGGCGTTTCTTTTCGGCCTGCTGGTCCTGTGCACCCGCGACCTGGGCAAAGCGACGGAGGGGTTCTTTCACAATTTCAGCGAACGGCGAAAGAAGCGCAAAGAGGAAAAGGCGAAGAAACTGGAGGAGCGGCGCCTGGCCAAGGAGGCGGCGGCCAAGGAGCGGGCGGAAAACCTGCTGGCGCGGGAAATGAAGGACCTGGGCGATCCGAGGAAGGAAAAGCCCCTGCCGCCCCCGAAGAAAAAACCCAGCCTGCGCGAGGTCACCGGTTCGACGAAACCGAAGATTCCGGGGCCGAAGTCCGTTTCTCCCGAGCCGGATAAACCGGCCGTTCCCCTCAAGATCGTGGCCGGTGAAACCACGAAGAAGGCCCGGGCTCCCGCCCTGCCGAAATCGAAAGGCAACTACCAGTTCCCCCAGCTGGATCTGCTGGACAAGGCGGAGGAAACTCCGGGCGCCGAAACCGAAGAGGATCATATCGAGACGGCGGAGAACCTGGTGCGCACGCTCAAGGAGTTTGGGGTCGAGGTCACCATGGGAGAAGTCCACACCGGTCCGGTGATCACCCGTTACGAGGTGTTTCCGGCCGCGGGCGTCCGCGTGGAGCGTATCCTGAACCTGGATAAGAATATCGCCCTGGCCCTGAAAGCGGCGGCGGTCCGGATCATGGCGCCGGTCCCGGGCAAGGGATGCGTCGGCATCGAAGTGCCCAACCGGCACGCCAAGCCGGTGTGTATCCGGGAGATCATTGAATCGGAAGATTGGGCGAACTCGCGGGCCGAAATCCCGATTGCCCTGGGCAAGGATGTCAGCGGCAAACCGCTGATCGCCGATCTGACCAAGATGCCGCACCTTCTTATCGCGGGTGCGACCGGCGCCGGAAAGACCGTCTGTATCAACAGCATCATTACGTCGCTCCTTTACCACGCCAGCCCCGAGGATCTCCGTTTTCTCATGGTGGACCCGAAGATCGTGGAAATGAAGGTTTTTAACGATCTGCCGCACATGCTGATCCCGGTGGTGACCGAGCCGAAGAAGGTTCCCGGCGCCCTCAAGTGGCTGATAAATGAGATGGACCGGCGCTACCAGATCTTTGCCAAGGTCGGTGTGCGCAATATCGCCGGCTTTAACGCCCACCGCAAAAAGGAGGCGCAGAAGGCGCGGGAAACCAGGGAGGACGCCGAGCCCGAGGAGGATTTCGGTCATATTCCCGAGGCGGTGGCGCCGGAGGTGGAAGTTCCCCGCGACGCCGATTT
>PXDC01000379.1 GCA_003565135.1 Verrucomicrobiota bacterium | reverse complement strand
GTAAGGAGCGCGGACCGTTCTTCCGTAGCTCGCTCCGTAAGGAGCGGGAACGGTTCTTACGTAGGTCGCTCCGTGAGGAGCGCGGACCATTCTTGCGTAGCTCGCTCCGTAAGGAGCGGAGACGGTTCCTTCGTAGCTCGCTCCGTAAGGAGCGGGAACGGTTCTTACGTAGGCCGCTCCGTGAGGAGCGGGAAACAGGCCGTTCCCGATCGCCAAACCTCGAACCGAATGAATACGGACTGCCGGTGGAGACACCCCATGTGGCGCCGGCTCGGGCGCGGGGCGTGGGCGGGAGGAATCGGGGTTTTGTTGATGGGATTCTCCCTCGGCTTCACCGGTTGCGGTCCCCGCGACGCCGAGTTTCCGGATCGTCCGGTCATCCTGATTTGCCCCTGGGCGGCCGGGGGAGGAACCGACCGGGTGGCGCGGCAGTTGGCCGTCGGATTGGAGCGGGAGCTGGGGGTGCCGGTAAACGTGGTCAATGCCACCGGCGCTTCCGGGGTCACGGGCCACACGCGGGGCGCCCTGGCGCGCCCGGACGGCTACACGATTACCCTGGCGACCGCGGAACTGAACATGTTGCACTGGCGGGGGTTGATGCCGATCACCTACGAGGATTACGGCCCGGGCGTCCTGGTCAACCGGGACCCGGCGGCGCTGTTTGTGCGCAAGGACGCGCCCTGGCAGACGCTGGAAGCGTTGAACGAGCACGTCCGGGAAAATCCGCGCGATCTCCAGGCTTCGGGGACCGCCCTTGGCGGGATCTGGCATGTCGCCATGGCGGGGTGGTTGACGGCGATGGGGGAAGAGGCGGACGCGGTTCGCTGGATTTCGATCGAGGGTTCTTCGCCTTCGCTGCAGGAATTGATGGCTGGCGGGCTGGATTTGGTCTCTTGCAGTTTGCCCGAGGCGCGGTCGCTGCTCCAGGCCGGCGAAATCCGGGCCCTCGGGGTCATGGCGGACGAGCGCCTGGAGGAGTTTCCGGACGTGCCGACCTTCGCCGAGCAGGGGGTGGAAACGTCCCTGGGGACCTGGCGGGGCGTCCTTCTGCCCAGGGACACTCCCGAAGAGCGCGCGGAGATTCTTTTGGATGCGTTGACCGCCGTGGCCACCGGTGAGGCGTTCCGGACCTTCATGGAGCGCGAGGGGTTCAACTGGGCGTTCGAGGCGCCGGAGGATTTCCGCGCCACGCTCTCGGAGTTGGACGAGAGTTTTGGCGAGGTCCTGACCAGCGAGGCGTTTGTCAGAATGGGCGAGGAGATCATCGGTCCCATGGCCTTTCCGGCCGTGCTCGGGATCCTGGGACTGGCCGTGTTGATCGGGCTCGTCGCGAGCCGGCAACTGGGACGAAGCGAATCGGCCGACGCGTTGTCGCGGAAGGGGCTGATCAGGTCGGCGGCGTTTCTCGCCGCCGTGGGCATCTACCTCCTGGCCGCCGAAACCCTCGGTTTTGTGCTCACCGCGTTCCCGCTGGTCTTCCTGCTGATGTGGCGGCTGGGCGTTCGGTGGTGGACAAGCCTGATCGTCAGCCTGCTGACGGTGGCCGTGGTGTACCAAATCTTTGCCGTGCTGCTGCGCGTGCCGCTGCCGCGCGGGATTTTCGGATGGTGAGGGCGATTTAACCGGGTCAGCTGTATGGACGGAGCATTCGCACAGGCAATCGAGCAGGTCTTATTCAATCCCTACGTCTGGTTTGTGATCGTCGTGGCGGCGTTCTACGGCGTTTTTATGGGAGCCGTTCCCGGCCTCACCGCGACCATGGCGGTGGCGCTGCTGATTCCGGTGGTGTACTTCATGGATCCCATACCGGCGCTGGCGGCGCTGGTGACCCTGGTGGGGTGCGCGATTTTCGCCGGCGACATTCCCAACGCGCTGCTGCGCATTCCCGGCACTCCCGCCAGCGCGGCCTACACCGACGACGCCTACGGCCTGACCCGGAAAGGGAAGGCCGTCCAGGTGCTGGGAACGTGCCTCTTTTTCAGCGTCGCTGGCGGCCTGATCGGGGTCCTGATCCTCATCCTGTTCGCGCCGCTTCTGGCCGCCTTTGCCGCGCGAACGTTCAGCGCCATCGAATACTTCTGGCTGTACCTGCTGGGCCTCACCTGCGCCGTCGTCGTATCCCGGGGATCCCCGATGCGGGGGATGCTCGGCCTCATCATCGGGCTGCTGCTCGGAGCCATCGGCCTCAGCGCGGTGCACGCGGAAGCGCGCCTGACCTTCGGCCGGCCGGAGCTCTACCAGGGAGTGAACTTTATTCCGGCCATGATCGGATTGTTCGGCGTCTCCGAGATCCTGCGCAACCTGTTTTCGACCGACGGGCCGGAAAAGCAGGGAGATCCCGCAAACGTTGCGACCGGCGAAGGAAGGAACGGCGGGTGGCTGCGCCAATGGACCAAAGATACGGTGGCCGCCCCGTTCCGGGAAAGCCTGCCTTTTCTCTGGCGGCGCAAGGTGCACGTGGGGCGTTCGGGGATCATCGGTTCGTTTGTGGGCATGCTTCCGGGCGCGGGCGCCGATATCGGTTCCTGGGTGTCGGTGGCGGCCTCGAAGCGTTTCTCCAAAAAACCGGAGGAATACGGGAGCGGGTCCCTGGAGGGGGTGGGCGACGGCGCCGCCGCGAAGAGCGCCGCGTTGGCCGGCGCCTGGATACCGGCGCTGGTGTTCGCCGTACCCGGCGACTCGATTACGGCCATCATTATCGGGGTCCTTCTGATGAAGGACATCGTTCCGGGCCCCGACATCTTCGTCGACCAGGCCGATATGGTCTACAGCATCTACCTGCTGTTCATCATCGCGAACCTGTTTCTCATCGTCGCCGGCATTGTCGCGATAAGAACCGGGGCGCTGCTTCAGCGGATTCCCAAAAACGTCCTCCTGCCGCTCATCCTCCTTTTCTGCATCACAGGCTCCTTCGCCATTCACGCGAGCTACTTCGACGTCCTGGTCATGGCCATCATGGGTGTCCTCGGATTCATCCTGGACCGGCGCTCGATTCCCCTCGGACCCGTCGTTCTGGGAATCATCCTCGGCCCGCCCCTGGAGGAACGCTTTATCCAGACCATGACCGCCGCCGACGGCAACCTCCTCGCTTTCTTTTCCCGTCCCATGGCGGCGACGCTGGGCGTGATCGTCCTCGCCCTGTGGTTCCTGCCGGCGGTGGGTGCCGCCCTTGCCAGGTCGCGACGGAAGAAGTGACATGCCGGAACCGGCGTTTTGACGGGGCCGGACGCTTACGTTTCGGGCGCGGATTTGTGAATTCAAGGTTCATGGGGATCGGTGATTCGTAACTCGTTACTCGGGATCTGCCTTTGGGAGATGGTGATCGCCTGTCAGGGTAGGTGTGCTGTTTTTTTTGAGGCGGAGCCTCTTTGGAGTGCGCAGCGTCCCCGCTGCGCTTTTATCGACGTCCGAGCGTATCCGAGGTTCTGTGACGGTTCAGGGTTTTCCCGATCCGTCGCGAGCCCGAAAAGCGGTGTGAGGACACACCGCACTCCAAAGTGCTTTGCGCGAAAACAAGTTGTTTCCTTTCTTCCGAGGGTCTCTAATAGTGCCCCGAAGGAACTGGGACGTCCAGGGCTTGACTCTTTACAGTCGGACTTGGATTCGGACCTGCTCTGGTATTTGTTAAAAATCAGGATTTCTAAAACGCGTTTGTAACACGAAGGCGCGGCGGAAATAATCCGTTCGCGTTATTCCTGAAGTCTTGCGCAAATTGCAGAAAACGTTCCGGAACATACGGGAGTCTGGACCGTAGCAGCGCGCCGCTTTAGCCACACTACACTCGAAACACTGGGCGCTGCCTTGATCCTTGCATCG
>PXDC01000246.1 GCA_003565135.1 Verrucomicrobiota bacterium | reverse complement strand
CTGCCGCACCACGCGGTATTTTTTGTTTAGATGCGTTTGCCCTGCGGGACCTGCGGCGGTCATGGACATGGCGAAGGAATAGCGTTAAGATGGGCTGATCGCTAGACGTTGACAGCGGCCCGAATGTGAAGAGGTATTTTGAAGGAGGACACCGCCATGAACACTTATCCCGCCCTCGGTATTCGCCCCACGATTGATGGACGCCTGGGAGGCGTGCGTGAATCCCTGGAAGAGCAGACGATGGCCCTGGCGCGCGCGGCGGCCGGGCTGATCGGCGAAACGCTGCGTTATCCGGACGGGAGCCCCGTGCGCTGCGTGATGGCCGACACCTGCATCGGCGGCGTCGCGGAAGCGGCGGCCTGCGCGGAGAAGTTCCGGCGCGAGCACGTGGAGGTGTCCCTGACCGTGACCCCGTGCTGGTGTTACGGTTCCGAGACCATGGATATGGATCCGCTGACGCCCAAGGCCGTATGGGGGTTCAACGGAACCGAGCGGCCCGGGGCCGTCTACCTTGCGGCGGTGCTGGCCGCGCATGCGCAGAAGGGTCTGCCGGCGTTCGGCATTTACGGGCGCGATGTCATGGATGCCGGCGACGTATCCATCCCCCCCGATGTGCGCGAGAATATACTGCGCTTCGCCCGCGCCGGCCTGGCCGCGGCCATGATGAAGGGGCGCGCCTATCTCGCCATGGGCGGCACCTCGATGGGCATTGCCGGTTCCATTGTCGCCCCGTCGTTCTTCGAACGCTACCTCGGCATGCGCGTCGAAAGCATCGACATGACCGAGTTCATCCGCCGTATCGAACGCGGCATTTACGACGCACAGGAATACGACCGCGCCCTGGCATGGGTGCGGGAACACTGCAAGGAAGGCCGGGATTACAACGAACCCGGCAAGGCCCGCGACCGGGCGCAACTGGACCGCGAATGGGAGCTCGTGGTTAAAATGACCCTGATTGCCCGCGACTTGATGACCGGCAATCCCCGGCTGGCCGAAATGGGTTACGGCGAAGAAGCCCAGGGACATTTCGCCCTCGCAGCCGGGTTCCAGGGCCAGCGCCAATGGACCGATCACATGCCGAACGGCGACTTCATGGAGACGATGCTGTGCAGCTCGTTCGACTGGAACGGGCGGCGCGCGCCCTATATCGTGGCCACGGAAAATGACGCCTTGAACGGCGCGGCCATGCTGTTTGGAGCATTGCTGACGAATACCGCGCAGATCTTTGCCGACGTGCGCACCTACTGGAGCCCGGCGGCGGTGAAAAGGGTGACCGGGCAGACGTTGCAAGGCGCCGCGGCGGGCGGCATGTTGCACCTGATCAATTCCGGTTCGTCGGCGCTGGATGGGACCGGCCGCCAGGAACAGGACGGCCGGCCGGCGATGAAACCCTTCTGGGACATTACCGACGGGGAGGTAGAAGCCTGTCTGCAGGGGGTTACCTGGCATCCGTCCATGACCGAGTATTTTCCCGGCGGCGGCTGGTCCACCCGTTACCTTACGTGCGGCGGCATACCGATGACCATGAGCCGGTTGAACCTGGTCAGCGGCCTGGGGCCCGTGCTGCAAATCGCCGAGGGGATGACCGTCGACCTGCCCGCCGAGGTGCATGACGCGCTCGATGAACGTACCAATCCCACGTGGCCGACCACTTGGTTCGTGCCGCGCACCACCGGCAGCGGCGCCTTTGCGGATGTCTACACGGTCATGAACCATTGGGGCGCGAACCATGCCGCGCTATGCCACGGCCATGTCGGCGCCGACTTGATGGCCCTGGCCGCGCTGCTGCGGATTCCGGTGTCCATGCACAACGTCGATGAAGCATCGGTCTTCCGTCCGGCGGCCTGGAATGCGTTCGGCACGGCCGATCGCGAAAGCGCCGATTACCGCGCTTGCGCCACCTTCGGCCCGTTGTACGGCTGAGCAAGGCAGGAAAAGAGCAGCGTGAAACGCCAGCGTCACCGGGCAGCATGTTGTGTCATCGGCGGCGGCCTCGCCGGAATGAGCGCGGCTATCGCCGCGGCACGGAACGGGGTGCGCACCGTGCTGATGCACGACCGGCCCGTGCTCGGGGGCAACGCGTCCAGTGAAATACGCATGTGGATCTGCGGGGCCCGGGGAGCGCACTGCCGCGAAACCGGGATCATCGAAGAGATCCTGCTGGAAAACCGACGCCGCAACCCGTCATCCAGTTATGCGCTATGGGATGCGCTCCTCTATGGGAAGGCGGCCTTTCAGGAAAACCTGCACCTGCTGTTAAACTGTTCCTGCATGCAGGCCCGGATGAAGGGAACACGCATTGCCGCGGTGGAAGGCTGGCAGCTCACAACGGAAACCCGCCACGAGGTGACAGCCGACGTTTTTTTAGACTGCTCGGGGGACAGCATCCTGGCCCCTCTCAGTGGGGCGGATTTCCGGATCGGCCGTGAGGCGCGCGCCGAGTATGGAGAAAGCATCGCCCCGCTTGAGGCCGACGATCGGACCATGGGCATGAGCTGTTTGCTCCAGGCGCGCGAAACGGATCGCCCGCAGC
This sequence comes from Verrucomicrobiota bacterium, assembly GCA_003565135.1. Taxonomy (GTDB): domain Bacteria; phylum Verrucomicrobiota; class Verrucomicrobiia; order Opitutales; family T3Sed10-336; genus PXDC01. Next base: position 1,286 of record PXDC01000246.1, on the reverse strand, counting down.
CCTTCCTTCCTCCGGACTGGGCCTATCGCTTCCCGACGGAAGAACACCTGGACAACGCCCGGCGCGACCATGATATCCACCAGTGGTCCACGAATTTCTGGTGGATCGAGATCGGCGGTGAAGCGGACTCGGTGCATGACGCCGAAACCAACCGGGACGAACTTTTGAAAATCGCCTACGGGGTCTGGGATCACATCAAGAATCACGGCGATCACGGGGCGGAAAACTGGATGCTGGAGTGGGTCGGCTTCCTTCCCGGAAAGCGGGAAAGCCGGCGCTATATCGGCGATCATGTACTGACACAAAACGATGTCCGCGCCGGAGGCCCTTTTCCCGACGTCATCGCCTATGGGGGCTGGCCGATGGATGACCATCCTCCGGGAGGCTTCCGGCACGCCGGGCATCCCACGGTCTGGCATCCGGCTCCTTCCCCTTTCGGGATTCCCTACCGCTGCCTGTATTCACGCACTATTGACAATCTCCTTTTCGCCGGGCGCAACCTCAGCGCCACCCACGCGGCCCTGAGTTCCACGAGGGTCATGGCCACCTGCGCCGTGTTGGGCCAGGCCGCCGGAACGGCCGCCGCCTTGGCCGCCACCCGCGGGATCACCCCGCGTGAACTGGGCGCGGCTCACATCGAGGATCTTCAGCAGACCTTGCTCTGGGACGATAGCTATCTCCCCGGGATGCCGCGGCACATCGATCCGAACTGGAGGCACGCCGCGCTTGAGGCCTCGGCCGGCGATCCCGAACCGCTGCGTTCCGGGGTGGACCGGCCCGTCGGTGACCTCGCACACGCCTGGGAAGCCCCGGTCGGCGCCCACGTGACCGTTCGCTTTGAAGAGCCGGTACCCATCAGGGAGTTGCGGCTTGTTTTTGACAGCGATCTCTCACCGGCCGCGAAAAACATGCCGGCGCAGCGCCCGCTCGATTATCGCGCCCCGGGCATGCCCGCCACGCTGGTCCGAGCATTTCATGTGGACGCCCTGGACGCAACCGGAGGCTGGGTACGCATGGCACAGGGTGAAGATAATGCCCGCCGCTGCCTGGTCCTTCCGGGAAACAACAGGGTTACGCAGGCGTTGCGTTTAACCTTGGACGCATCCTGGGGCGACAACCCGGTCCGGGTGTTTGCCTTTGACGGGAGGACCTGATGTCCCGATGCCCATAACCTGGCCGAAGTCGGCGAATTGCGGCCGCATCTCGACCTGCTGCAGCAGCTCGGCGTCCGCGCGCCGGACTTGCCCGACATCCTCTGGCAACCGCCGGCGCCGCGACGGGCCGCG
>PXDC01000045.1 GCA_003565135.1 Verrucomicrobiota bacterium | reverse complement strand
TCAGGCCCTCCCCGTCGACGATCTTCACCAGCTCGGCTTCGTCGATCGGACCCAGCGCGCTGGCCTGGATGGCCCGGTAGCCGATTTCGCGCACCTTCTTCAGGGAGGCCGCGATGTCGGCCGGAGTTTTCATGAACTCGCGGATGGTGTAGGTCTGGAGGGCGACTTGGTCTATTTTCATAGGGAAAGGGGAGGGTTCTCGGCCGGAGGGGGTTAACCGTTGAATGAGGCGGACAGGTCCTCGTCTCCTTTTTTGGCCGGTTCCTGTTTTCTGAAGGTGGAGTTTTTGATTTTCTCCTGCAGGACCGCCTCGTAGGCGGCGCCGTCGAGGGGAAGCTCCACCGTTTTGTCCTGGAAGGCGGAATAAAGCATGGCGTTGGCGAGTTCCACCGAATGGATGCCCTCCTCGGCCGGAGCGATGAGATCCGTGCCGTTGAGGATGGCGTCGACAAAGTTACTGGTGATGACGTTGTGCTGCTGCCCGGCTTCCTCGGTGACCGGGATGGAAATATCCCAGACCGGCGGTTTGGCGAACGCTTTGTCGGAGGTGCGGCGGAATTCGGACATCGGCACCTCGTTGCGGAGGAAATGGAGCTGCTCGTTTTCGATCACCAGGCGGCCGCGTTCTCCCACCGCTTCGAGGCGGTTGGTGCCGGGAGACTCGCCCGTATTGGTGACAAAAACCGCGGTGGTGCCGTCGGCGTATTCGAGGTACGCGGTCACATCGTCCTCCACCTCGATATTGTGGAACTTGCCGAATCCGCAATGGCTGGTGACGCGGGCCGGCATGCCGAAAATCCACTGGAAGAGGTCGAGCTGGTGGGGGCACTGGTTGAGCAGGACGCCACCGCCTTCGCCGCTCCAGGTGGCGCGCCATCCGCCGGACGCGTAGTAGTGCTCGGTGCGAAACCAGGTGGTGATGATCCAGTTGATGCGGCGGATTTCGCCCAGTTCACCGTTTTTGATCAAGTCGCGAACCTTTCGGTAGCTCGGGACGGTGCGCTGATTGAACATGGCCGCAAACACGAGCTCGGGGTTTTTCTTGCGGGCGGCGATGAGACGCTCGCAATCGGCTTTGTGCACCGATATCGGCTTTTCCAGCAGCAGGTGGAGCCCGTTTTCCAGGGCGTCGATCCCGATGGTGGTGTGGCCGTAGTGGGGCGTTGCCACGAGGACGGCGTCGACGGTGCCGGAACGTATCAACTCCGCGCTGTCGGTGAAGCCTTTGACCTCGCCGAACTTTTTCAGGGCGTCCGGGTCGGCGTCGCAGACGGCGGCCAATTCACATCCCGGAATCTTTCCCTCCAGGGCGCTCCTGGCGTGGAAGGTGCCCATGTTTCCGATTCCGATTACACCGAGACGTACTTTTTTCATAGGTTCAAACTGGATTGATGACGATAGGATTACGCGACATTGCCGGGGCGTGTCTACGGGAAAAACGGTTTACACGTTGCATGGGTGTCGGCGACCGGCGGGGGAAGGGCGGTCGCTCCGGCGGCTACCCGGTTGCCTCCGGGCCGTTTCGTTCGAGAAATGCCCGCAGGCGATCGGGGCTGTCCGTGGTGATGGCGTCGACGCCCATGGAAACCGCGTCGTGGAATTCGAGTTCGCGGTTCAGGGTCCACGTCCAGACGGGTAGACCCTCCCGGTGGAGGTGGAGGACGTCGCGGTCGGTAAGGCCGTAGTAATCCCAGTTGACAACGTCGATTCCCGCGGTCCGGGACGCTTTCAGGCGGGACGGGGAGAAGGTCCCTTTCCCCAGGGCGGCGAGGCGGAGCTGGGGCGCGGCGGCCCGGATTTCGCGGAGGAAGTCCCAGTCGAAGGCCTGGACACAGACCCCGGGCAACACGTCGAGGCGCCGCAGGAGTTCGAGGGTTTGGGCCGCGGTGCCGGTCTTGCGTTCCAGAACCGGTACCGCGCCTCCTTCCAGGATTGCCGTGACGGCGGCTTCCAGCGTGGGGATGGGCGCGGGGGCGGATGGCGGGGACGGCGCGCGCGCGCGCCAGCGCAGGACCTCGGAAGCGGGGCTCCCCGACACGGTGCGGTCGCGGGCCGAGGGACACCGGACGAGATCGATGCAGCGCCCGGTGGTGTCGTCGTGGGCACAGACGAGGATACCGTCCGCGGTGGCGCGATAGTCGAGCTCGACCAGTTCGGCGCCCGATGCGGCGGCGGCGCGGAACGCGGGCAGGGTGTTTTCCGGGAACCGCTCCGAGAGCCCGCGGTGGGCGATGATCCGGGGCGGCATCCGGCCGGCGTTGAGCCATTCCTGCGGCTCGGGAAAGTGTTTTTGGGTTTCCATCGCTGCCGGGTCCGAGGTTCCCGGGGAAACGGACATTCTTCAATCGCAAAGATCCGCCTTTTCCGGTAAGTGTTGCCCGCGACCGATGGAAAAGACGCTTTATCTGCTCACCGGATGCACCGCCGCCGGCAAAACCGAGCTCGCCCTGGAGTGGGCGGAGCGGTTCGGGGGCGAGGTGATTTCGTGCGATTCGATGCTGGTTTACCGCGGCATGGAGATCGGGACGGCCAAACCCACGGCCCGGGACCGGTCGCGGGTGCCCCACCACTTGATCGATCTGGTGCCGGTGGATGAGCCGTTCAGTGTGGGTCGTTATTTGCCGCTGGCCCGGCGGGCGGTGGACGACGTCGTGGCCCGCGGACGGCGACCGCTGGTTGTGGGCGGCAGCGGGTTCTACCTGGCCGGTTTCCTCGAATCGGTGGTGGATGACGTCGAGGTCGACGCGGCGACCCGGCGCCGGGTCCGGGAGGTCGAGCGCTCCGGGGGAGCGGACGGGCTGGTCGAGGCGTTGCGACGGGTGAACCCGGGCGGGTTGCCCCCGATGGACCTGAAAAACCCGCGGCGGGTGGCGCGGGCGCTGGAGCGTTGCTGGGCGAGCGGGAAAAGCCTGGAGCAATTGGAGGCGGCATTTCGCCGCCGGCCGTCACCCTACCCGGATTTTGTCAAAAAGGTGTGTGTGCTCGACCGTTCCCGGGAGGAACTTGAGCGCCGGATCGAGGTCCGGGCCCGCCGCATGGTCGAGTCGGGGCTCGTGGAGGAGGTGCGACGCCTGCGCGACGAGGGGATTACCCGGAATCCCCCCGCCGCCCGGGCGATAGGGTACCGGGAAACCCTGGCCTGGCTCGATAATCCCGACCTGGAATCCCCGGAGGCTCTGATCGCCGCCATTGCGGCCAATACGCGGAAACTGGTCAAAAAACAGCGCACCTGGTTCCGCGGGCGACTGCCCCGGGCGCGGCGGGTGGACGCGGGCGCGGCGGGCGTGGACGCACTTTTTTGAAGGCGGCGCATTTTAGTTTCGATTCAGGCTTGCGCCGTTTTTGTGCCTGCTCCACGTTAATCGGTTCGGGGACTCCCGTACAGCAGGACTTCGGGCGCGGGAAGAAACGATTCCCGGCTCCGAATTCGTTACGGCGGCTGCATGCCGACGGTGCGGTTGTTGTTGCCGAAAAAAGTTTGGATAATTCAAAAAAATGACTTGCCCGTCATTGTGCGAGTCCTCATTTTGATCTCTTTTCACCGATTAACCGTCACTCAATTTTTACATGCCAACGATTAATCAACTCGTGCGCAAGGGCCGCAAGGCCGTCAAAACCAAGACCAAATCACCGGCCCTGGACCGGAATCCGTTTCGACGGGGGGTTTGCGTTCAGGTGATGACGCGTACGCCGAAAAAGCCGAATTCCGCCATCCGCAAGGTGGCGAAAGTCCGGCTCACCAACGGCACCGAGGTCATCTCGTACATTCCCGACGAGGGCCATAACCTGCAGGAACACAGCATCGTTCTGGTGCGCGGGGGG
>PXDC01000209.1 GCA_003565135.1 Verrucomicrobiota bacterium | reverse complement strand
TCGTCTCCGCCGGCTTTGCGCAGGATCAGCACGGCCTCGGGCAAGTGCTGGCCGCTGGCGCAGGCGAGCATGAGTTTCGGGGTCGCCTTATCGAGGATTTTGCCGCTTTTTAAATCGAGGAAAACGGCCTTTCCCGCGCCGCCGCCCCCGTCGAAGCTTCCCGTGTTCGACACCCCAAAGGAAAACGATTCGATTTCCATCCAGTCCTTGTACTGGTGATCGGCCGATTCTCCGTCGATCCCCTCGATCTTGAGAAAGGCGTCGTAGGCTCCGCGCGCCGGAAGGGCGAATCCCAGAACCAGCATGATCGCCGCCACAATAAACGAACCTGTCCACGTCATCATTTTCATTGTTCCTGCCGGGTTTGAAGTTGGGATTCTATCGCTTTGCCTCACGCGCAGACAAGCAAATTCCAATCAGGCCGTCTACGGGATACGATGACTCCTGCTTATGCATGGGCATATCCGGCCCCTCCTCCGGAATGGTATCACGGGGAATCGTCGGTCCCGGATTCTTCGTGCAACCGGATCATGGCGGCGGCGTAGCGCCGGCCGAATTCGCGCTGGGCCGCGGAATCGAAATGAGTACCGTCAAATGTCCCCAATCCCTCCGAGGAAGCCCACGCGGTACCGGGAAGGGCGTCGGCGATTTTTGCTATCTGCAGGTTAACCGGGCGGTCTCCCTCCACCTGCCCGGCGACGAACGGGAGGTCCGGCCGGTCCAGGTCGGCGCGCAGCGCCTCAATCATCGCGGTCAGTTTCCGCAGGTATTCCGGATCGCGCGAATTCCCCTCGCCCTGGTGCCAGACGACCCCCTTGATCTCGCCGTCCTTCGCCGCCGCCCGCACCCGGCGGACGGCTTCGTCGTAGAGCTCGGTGCCCCGGGCCCAGCGTTCGATGGGTGTGCCGCCCTGGGCATTGACCACGAGTCCGATACGCGCGTCGGGATTGTGCCCGGCCAGGGTCCGGGCAAAGGTGTAGCCGGGCCCGAGGCGCTGCATGTCGAGGCGTTTGCGAACGCTGGAATAACGGTTCAGCGGGTTGGTCGCCGGCTCCCAGTTTCCCTCGTCCGTAAAGAGGTAGACACGATCCGGAACGGCCTCGTCCTCGGCCTCGATGGCGGCGCGCCCCGCCATGTTGGACTGTCCGATCAACAGGTAAATATGGAGCGGTTCCTCATCCCCTCCCCATCCGGTGGAGGCCCAGGGAAACAGGAAAAGCGGCAGGAGCAAATGGAGGGACTTTCTCATTGGAGCCATTATTCCGGCGATCCGCGCCCTGTCGACGCCGCATTTCAAATCACGGCAAGATCGAATCGCGGCCACCCGGGCGCGCCGGAGAATCCGCCCCCTCCCCGGGCACAACCCCCGGCATCAGCCGGGGGGCGGCTTACCGGATCAGATCTCGTCCGGATTCAGCCAGCGGAAGGAAATGACTTCGAACTTGCGGCCGTAGTTGCGGATGGACCCGGGAACGTCCGGGGGATTCTGGTACTCGGCGGGCGTGGGATTGTTCGGACTCGACGGATTCATCGGCACGGGGGTCCGCTGCACCACCGCTTCCAGGTAGGCGCGCGCTTCCACCTCTCCGGTCACCGGGTTGTGGGCATCCCCGTAGGAACGGATCACAAAGGTGTCCGACCGTGCGGTCAGGACCGACCCGAGCATCCGGAAAATATCGTTTTGCGAGAGGTACGAAGGTGACGAAGGCGGAATCTCCTCCCAGCCGCCGCCACCGAACACGGGGTCGCGGTACCAGTTCAATCCCTGGCCGGGCCCGCCCCAGGACACGCTGTCGATGGCTCCCTGAAGGATATTGCTGCCGGCGAACTCGCTCAGGCTGCGGAAAGGATGCCCGTTGTTGCTGCGGTACTGCTTGATCTGGGCCACGATGTACTCGGCCATGGGAATCGCCGCCCGGGCATAGAGTTGGCCCGTGTAAAGGGACTCGAAATCAACCTCGGCGTGGGGTTGATCGGGAAACCCGAGGTCCAGCGGCCGCAATTCGCGGAAACCGTTCCGCCAGATGCTGCGTTCACCCACCTGGCCGATGTCGATCCGCCCGAAAAAGGTCGCGCCGGGCGCGTGGGAGAAACGGGGGAAGCGACTGTGAATGACCTGTTCCTGGACGCCGAAACCGAAATGATCGTCCCCCAGTTGAAAATTCTCCCGCCCCAGCGGATCCCATATCTGCAGTTTCGGTCCGACCGGATTACCGGCCGAATCCTGGAAGCGGGCGAAGCTGTTCAGGAGCGCCGCCCAGGCTCGCACCGATGTCGAGTTCACGTTGAAGGCGCCGTCGGCCATGAGGCTGAAGGCGGACCGATCGGCCCGGTTGGCGTCCCGCAGGTTGTCCTCGACCTCCGAGTCCACCGTGCCCGAACGAGAGAACATACCGACCCGCGGATTGTTGAAACGGATCGGTTCGTTTGCATCGCCGGTCCACTCGGCCATGGAAACAAAGCTGGTATCGAGCGACGTGGTCAGCGGGAACGGCAGGCGCGGCGCCTCCAGAAGGTTGACGAACTGGGTGGCCGGGTCGCCGTTCACCCCGTCGGGAGAGTAGCCGTAGCCGTAGCCGTTGTCGGTTCCCCAGGCCGGAACCACGGGCGGCACTCCATAGAACTGGCTTCCGGAACCGCCCCACACGTTGTTGAAGTTGAGGGAACGCGGGTCCATGAAGTTCTGACCGAGGTTATAACTGACGACATTGCCCCTCCAGACCCCAAACGAAAACGGTATGCCGATCCCTCCTCGGTGAAAGGAGCTCGTTCCCAGGAAGTCGTTAAAGTTGTAGTAGGTCACGTCCTCGTTGCCGTCCCAGTCGGCCGCCCAGGCCGTTTCACCCGCCGCGCCGTCGCCGTAGGCTCCTTCGGGCGTGCCGCCAAACTCGTCAGGGACAACATCGTCGTAGGCGAGAATCTCGGGAACCAGCTGCACGCCTTCGCTCCCCAGGAGGGGCACGCGATTGCTGTCATCGACCGTACCCAGGGCCGCTTCCGCCGTGGTGGTTTCCGGAACGGCGTAGACCTGGACCCGGAACCGGGGTTGCGGCTGCCCCGGGGCCAGGACAAGGGTGGGCACGGCGCTGACGATGGAGGAGCCCTCAATATCGACACCCAGCGCTTCGGGCGGCGTCGGATCGAACAGTCCGGCCGCGTTACGAACAAATCCCGCGCCGTCCCGGCCGCGCTGCATCCTCTGGTCGAAGAGCGACACCACACCCGACGGAATCGAGCCAAACCCGCTGAAAATGGCGCTCTCACCCGCCAGCAGACGGGTGCCCTGGGCCTCACCGGTACTGAAACCGAACCCGGTGCCGGAGGTCATGAATTCAACCGTGTCCTCGTTCTGCTCGTGGTCGTCGAAGGGAGGCACGTTCACCGAAACCTCCTGCAGTTCGAAGACGTTGATATCGTTCTGACTGAACCACCAGGTATAGGCCTCCTTACTTTCGTCCGTTTCCGGATCGATGCCTTCCCAATGAATCCCCGCTCCGAGCCGGAACGCGAGGGGATCGGGAATGATCCCCTCGTCGACGACGGGATCGTAGGCGATGCGGACGTGAAAGGTGTAGCCGAAATAATTGGGATCGTCGATCCAGGCGAGGTCGGCGGTGTAGGGATTCCAGACTTCGAGCTGGGGCGTGAGGACCAGGTTGACCCCGGGATCCGGGTAGTCGTTATCCTTCACAAACCGGCCGATCAGGCGCACCTGTTTCACCACCGGCGCGCCGGACGCGTTTTCCGTCAGGGGCCGCAAGTGGGCGATGGGGTGGATGCGGTCGGTGCCGTCCTCGTTGGGATTGCCGTAGACAAAATCGCTGG
>PXDC01000031.1 GCA_003565135.1 Verrucomicrobiota bacterium | reverse complement strand
CGCTACACCTACATCACCTCGCCCGGCGATTTCCCCTTCGGGCCGCTGCCGAAGTTTCTGACCGAAAAGCAGCTGCGCCGCCTGTTGGACGGACCGATGCAGCTCCTGGACAACGGGTCTGTTTCCGCTTTCCGCGCGTGGCGTGACCGGTTGATGATGGAATTGCTCTACGGGGGCGGGCTTCGGGTGAGCGAATTGACGGACCTGAACTATGGCGCCATCGATTGGAGCGACGGCGTGGCCCGGGTGCTGGGCAAGGGAAAAAAGGAACGGCTGTGTCCCCTGGGAGCGGTGGCGCTGGCCTGTTTGCGTAAATTCAAGGCCGAGTTTGCTTCAAAAACCGGATACGAAGATCCGATCCTCCTGACCAATAACGGGAAAAACCGGCTTTATCCCAGGCAGGCGCAGTTGATACTCAAGCACTACCTCGTCCTGGCGGAACTGCCGGTTGACATTTCGCCCCACAAGATCCGTCACTCGTATGCCACCCACCTGTTGAACAACGGGGCGGACCTGCGGCTGGTGCAGGAACTCCTGGGACACGCCAATCTATCCACCACGCAGATCTACACCCACGTCTCGGTGGGCCGGCTGCAGGAGATTTACCGCAAAGCCCATCCGCGAGCGTGAGCCGGAGGGGGCGGGTTCGGCAATCGCCGTGCAATGCAGTTGCCCGGAAGGGATATCTTGCCTTGGATGGGGAGCATGAAGAATCTCCGAACGATTATCCCGGCCCTGTTACTGCTCGGTGCCGCCGTCTATTTTGGCTACTACTATTTCTGGCTGGAGGACGACGAACGGGCGATCCACGGGCGGGTGGATCGGCTGGTGGAGTTGGCGAGCAAGGACGGGGAAGAGACCGTTTTTGTGGGAATCGGTAGAGCGCGGGACATCGCCGACCATTTTGCCGGGGAGGTCCGGCTCGACATGGGGCGTCCCTTTCCCAGCGGCCGGGCCGACCGCGATGAATTGACCGCGGCGATCGGACAGGCGCGGGCGAATGTGGATCAGCTTCGGCTGAGAGTGTCCGACCGGGAATTGGAAATCGACGATGACGGGCGACGGGCGGTCATGGAACTGACCGGCCACGGCGATTTGACGGCCCGCCAGGGTCAGGGGCGCGAAGTCCGCCGATTCCGCGTGGAATGGGTAAAGGAAGACGGCGAGTGGCTGATCGAGAAGATCGAGTTGCTCGATATTCTGAATTGAAGGACGGCACCGGAGGGTCCGCGCCGGGACGTTCCGCCGCGAATCGGGGACGCGACCGTGCGTTTGCCTGCCTGATTACTCGATAATCATATCGTCCACCGTCTTGCCGGCCGGGATCATGGGCAGGACGTGTTCGGTGTAGGGGACGATGACGTCGAGGACGTAGGGTCCGTCGCAATCGAGCATTTCCTGGATGGCGTCGCGCAATTCCTCCTGTTTGTAGACGAGGCGGCCGGGAACGCCGAAACCCTTGGCGATCTCGACGAAGTTCGGGTAGAGGCCGGTGAGATTTTCGGGGCTGCCGATATTATCTTTGTCGCCGAGGATGGTGTGTGCGCGGGCGCTGTTGTAGAAGCGGTCCTCCCACTGCACGACCATGCCCAGGTGCTGGTTGTTGAGGACGAGTGCCTTGGCCCCGATGTTTTCGATGCGGGCGGTGGCGAGCTCCTGTATGTTCATGAGGAAGGAGCCGTCGCCGTCGATATCGATGACCTCGCGGTCGGGAGAGGCGACTTTGGCCCCGAGGGCGGCCGGGTAACCAAACCCCATGGCGCCGAGCCCCAGGGAGCTGATGAAGCTGCGGGGTTTGACAAAATCGTAGAACTGGGCGGCCCACATCTGGTGCTGGCCGACACCGGTGGTGATGATGGCTTCGCCGTGCGTGAGTTCGAAAAGGGTACGAATCGCCTCCTGGGCGAGAATGAAGTTTTTGTCCGGTTTATGGTAGGCGAACGGGTACGTCTTCCTCCATCCCTCGACTTTTTCCAGCCAGCCTTTGCGCCCGGGCGTTTTGAAGCCGGACTTCTCCATCAGTTCGTTCATCCGGCCGAGCGCGTATTTGATGTCGGAAACGATCGGGTACTGAACGATCTTGTTCTTGTTGTGCTCCGAGGCGTCGATGTCGATATGAACGATGGTCGCATTCGGGGCGAACCTGCTCACCTCACCGGTGATGCGGTCGTCGAAACGGACGCCGAAAGCGAGCAGGAGGTCGGATTCGTGCACGGCGTAGTTGCCGGAGACGGTCCCGTGCATCCCGAACCACTTGAGCGAGAGGGGATGGGTTTCCGGGAAGCACCCGACCCCCATGAGGGTGGAGGTGACCGGTATGTTGGCGCGTTCGGCGAATCGGAGCAGTTCGTCGTGCGCGTCGCCGGAAATGATCCCGCCGCCCACGTAGAGGACCGGCTTTTGAGCCCGGGAGACAAGCCCGATGACGTCGTTGAGGTCGGCGTCGTCGGCTTTCCGGGCCGGTTCATAGCTCCGGATTTCCACCTTTTGGGAGTAGACGGGCTGGATGAGCGTCTGCTGGACGTCCTTGGGAATATCGACCAGGACGGGGCCCGGACGGCCGGAGGTGGCGATGTGGAAAGCTTCCTTGATCACAGCGGGAATGTCCTCCGCCTTGAGGACGAGGTAGCTGTGTTTGACGATCGGGAGGGTCATCCCGAAAATATCGGTTTCCTGGAAGGCGCTCTTGCCGATGAACTGTTGTTTGACCTGCCCGGTGATGGCGACCATGGGCGTGCTGTCCATGAAAGCGTCGGCAATCGCGGTGATCAGATTCGTGGCACCGGGCCCGCTCGTGGCCATGCAGACGCCCGCCTTGCCCGTGGTCCGGGCGTAACCCTCGGCGGCAAACGCGCCTCCCTGCTCGTGGCGGGGAAGGATGGTGCGGATCTTGTCGCACCGGGCGAGCGCCTGATGCAGGTCCTGGGAAGCGCCGCCGGGGTAGGCGAACATGACCTCTACACCCTCGCGCACCAGGCATTCGATGACGGCGTCGGCGCCCTTCATTTCCTTGCCGATTTCAGGCTTGGGGAAGGTGATGAGAGGATCGGTTTTCATGGTGTATATGCGATGACAAAACATAAAAAGTAGTGCCGCGACCGGGAACGATGCAAGCCAGATTTCGATTCGGGATTGAACTTTCCGGTTTTGCGGCATGAGGATGGGCCGGTGAAAAAAGTTCTGTTTGTGGGGGATATCGTGGGCCGTCCGGGGCGGACTTTCCTGGCTGAGCGGCTGGCGTCTCTCCGGCGAAAGCACGGGATCGATATCGTGGTTGCGAACGCCGAGAATGCCGCGGGAGGGGCGGGGCTCAACGGGAGGATTGCGGGCGAGTTGGTCTCGATCGGGGTCGATGCCATCACCCTGGGGGATCATGTCTGGGACCAGCGTGGCTTCGAGAGGGAGATCGACGCACTGGAACAGGTTTGCCGGCCCGCGAACCTGCCCGAGGCGTGTCCGGGACAGAAATCCCTCGTGGTGGAGGCGGGCGGTTTTCGTTTGGGGGTGTTTACCGTAATGGGGCGCGTCTTCATGGGCCCGGCGAATTGCCCGTTTCTCACGGCGGAGCGTATGCTGGAGGACCTGAAAGGGGAGTGTGACGCCGTTCTGGTGGAGATTCATGCCGAGGCCACTTCTGAGAAAGTGGCGTTGGGGTGGCACCTGGATGGCCGGGTGGCGGCGGTTATCGGGACCCACACCCACATACCGACGGCGGATGCCCGGGTCTTGCCGAAGGGGACGGCGTACCTGACGGATGCCGGGATGACCGGGCCGTATCAATCCGTCCTGGGCCGGGACGTGCCGCCGGTCCTGGGACGGTTCGTCGACGGCATG
>PXDC01000129.1 GCA_003565135.1 Verrucomicrobiota bacterium | reverse complement strand
GGTAACCGGCATCGCCGCAGACCAAAATCCGTACTTCCGCTCCCTGGTTTTGTGCCTGGGTGGTTAGAACCAGGGCCATCATTTGTGTCTCCTGGTTATCCGTTGCGAGGATAGTCAGGAGTTTTTCCGACGCCCCGGCCAGGGAAGCGGACCCAAGCAACAAAGCGCTGATCAAAAGTAAACGGCGAATACGCATCCGCCACGATTAAAGTAAAAACAAGGTCCCGTCAAACCCGGACCCCTGATATTGCCGCAATAGCTTGCTACAGGGGGCCCCCGGGCTCATCGTTGGCCGGGAACGATGATATACCTGCGACGGATTGCATTGGCGGGCGCGGTGGAGACGGAAGGGTATCCGTTTTCCGTTGCCGCTTTGAACGCGTTCGAGGAGTTAAAGTTGACCACTCCCGTAACCTTTTTCGTGGGGGAAAACGGATCGGGAAAGTCCACCCTCTTGGAGGCGATCGCCCTGTGCGCCCGGCTTCCCCCGGCAACCGGGAAACCGCTGGAACACGACGAGACGCTCGAGCCACTCCGGCCGCTGGCGCGGGCCTTGCGACTGGGATGGCAACCCCGGACCCGCTTCGGGTTTTTTCTGCGGGCGGAAGATTTTTTTAACTTCGCCACGGAAATGCGCCGGCGGGCGGAATCGATGGATGAAATGGCCGAGCGCTTCGGTGACGATCCCCGGGTTCGGGCGTATATGTTCGGACAGAAGCAGGCGATCACTTCCCGGTACGGCGAAGACCTTCACGCCCGGTCGCACGGGGAAGGATTTCTCCGGTTTTTTCAGTCGCGCTGCGTTCCGGGCGGCCTCTACCTGATCGACGAGCCCGAAGCCGCCCTGTCCCCCCAGCGCCAGATCGCCTTTCTGAGCCTGATGAAAGACCTGGTTGACAACGGGGAGGCACAGTTCGTCATCGCCACCCACTCCCCCATCCTTCTCGCCTATCCGGGAGCGCGCATTCTCAGTTTCGACGATGAGGGGCTGACAGAGGCCGTTTATGAGGACCTTCCCCACGTCACCCTGACCCGTAGCTTCCTCTCCGATCCGGAACGATTTTTCAGGGAGCTTTAAGCTGTTGTTTCATTTCCATTCAGGGCAACCGAAACCCACCTCTTTTCCTCGGCTGGTATCCATCCCACACAATGAAAACGAAAAACAAAAACCGTCCGCACGTGGTGGTCCTGGGGGCCGGCTTCGGCGGGCTTGCCTTTTGCCGGAAAATGAGAGAAGCACCGGTGGATATCACCCTGGTGGACCGGCAAAACCACCACCTCTTTCAACCGCTGCTTTACCAGGTGGCGACCGCCGGCCTGGCCTCCACCGAAATCGCGTATCCGATCCGCAACATCTTCAAACGCCGGTCGAATCTGCGCGTGGTCATGGGCACGGTGATCGATTTCAATCTGTCGAACCGGCGGGTGATGCTGCGCCGCCAGGAGTTGCCATACGATTACCTGGTGGTGGCCCTGGGCGGCGTGACCGGTTACTTCGGCAACGACGCCTGGGCGGCACACGCGCCCGGCCTCAAGAACGTAACCGACGCCCTGCGGATTCGTCACCGGCTCCTCATGGCCTACGAACGCGCTGAGACCGAGGCCGACCCGGACCGCCGTCGCAAGCACCTGACCGCCGTCGTGGTCGGCGGGGGCCCCACCGGCGTGGAATTGGCGGGATCGTTCGCCGAGTTGGCCCGGCGCGTTCTGCGACCGGAATACCGGCACGCCGCCGGAATGGAACCGCGGATTCTTTTGCTGGAAGCGGGCCCGCGCGTCCTGCCGACGTTTTCCGAGCGACTGTCGGCAAGCGCGGAGAAACAACTGCGCGCCCTCGGGGTCGAGGTCAGGACCGGCGCCCCGGTGACGCATATCGAAGACGGAACCGTCACCTTCAAAGGCGGCCGGGCCGAAACCGACACCGTAGTCTGGGCGGCGGGCGTACAAGCCTCCCCGATCACCCGCAAACTCGGGGTGGCGTTGGACCGCGCCGGACGTATCCCCGTCGAGCCGGATCTCCGCGTCCCCGGTCATCCCGATGTCTTCGCGATCGGCGACATCGTTCAACTGGACGACGCCCATGGCCGCCGCGTGCCCGGCGTGGCTCCGGCGGCCATGCAAATGGGACACCACGTCGCGACCGTCCTGCGGGAAGACCTGCGGGCCGGCAAACCGTCGTCGGGAAAACCCTTCGCCTACTTCGACAAAGGTTCGATGGCGACCATCGGCCGCTCGCGGGCCGTGGCGCAGGTCGGCAAATTCGAGATGTCCGGCTTCCCCGCCTGGCTGGCCTGGTTGTCCATCCACCTCATGTTCCTGGTGGGCTTTCACAACAAGCTGTTTGTCTTTCTCGACTGGCTCTACGCCTACGCCAGCTTCAACCGCGGCGCCCGCCTGATCATCCGGTCGGACATCGACGAGGCTCCCGGCGACCGCGAACCGCCGGGAGACAAGCAGTCACCCTTGATTCAGAGCGACTAGCCCGGAGTACCTTCCGCTCTCCATCCCCGACGAAGCATGGGATTGCCCACCCGGGCGGTCATCCGCCAGAATGAGCAACATGTCGACGGCCCACGTAAAGGCACTGCGTTTGCCCGGGTTCGCGCGGAAGCAACTGGAAACGATTTTCCTGGAGCACGTGCGGGCGGGCGGGGGCGGGGAATTCGATTTTTCCGTTCCGGCCGGCGAGCCGGCACTGATAGCGGCGGACTCGGTGTCGTGGCGGGTTTTCCGGAATCCGGTTGCGCTCCTGACCGGAGGCATCGCGGCGGTTCTGATGGAATTCGCCGAACCGAGGGTGCGGTCGGGAGTTTGGGATCACACCTCGTTCCGCCACGATCCGCTGACGCGGATGCGGCGAACCGGCTTTGCCGCCATGGTAACGGTTTACGGACCACGCCGCGAGGCCGAGAGGATGATCGCCCGGGTGCGCCGTATGCACGAGCAGGTCAGCGGGACAACTCCGGACGGTCTCACCTACCGGGCCAGCGATCCGGAACTGCTGCGCTGGGTCCACGCCACGGCGGCGTTCGGATTTCTCGAAGCCTATCACCGCTATGTACGTCCCTTGTCCCAGGCGGATCGGGACCGTTATTACGCGGAGAACGCTCCGGTGGGCCGCCTTTACGGCGCAACCCGGCTCCCGGAATCGGAAGCGGGCCTGCGGGAATTGTTTTCCACCATGCTGCCCGGCCTCGAACCGTCCCCGATCGTCTTTGAATTTCTCAACATCATGAAGCGAACGCGGGTGCTCCCGAAACCCCTGCGACCGGCGGAAGGCATGCTGTTGCGCGCGGCCGCGGGGATTGTTCCCCCGGCCATCCGCGAAATCCTGGATCTCGGCAAAAAACACAGGCCAACCCGCTGGGAATGCGCACTTGTTCGCCGCATGGGAGCTGTCTCCGACCGGATCGAACTCGAGTTCAGTCCCGCCAGCCAGGCCGCACGACGGGTCGGCGGAAAAAATCAAATGTGATCGAGCGGCCAGCAGAAGACCGTACCCGGCGCCTGACCGAAGGTGCCGAATAAAGCATCCACCTGCGCCGTACCCGGAAGCGTCGCCAGGTCGGCCACACCGGGGAGGGTCGCTCCGGATTCGTTGACAGCCAGGAGAGAGCGCACGTGCGCCAGGTCGAGGATCTTGAGCATCGCGGTACTGCGAAGCACCGCGCCGCTCGCCGTACGCCGAAAAAGCTCCGGCACGATGCTCCAGTCGGGAAAGGGAAACCGGAGCTCGTCGACTCCGTACCGTTCGCAAACGCCCGCCGCCAGCCGGAGCACGGTTTCGGGAGAGCCCCCGAATTCGGCGACCGCATTGGGTGTCCGGCCGCCCGGG
>PXDC01000422.1 GCA_003565135.1 Verrucomicrobiota bacterium | reverse complement strand
GACGGCCAGGCCCGCGCAACGGATCCGGCCGCGGCCGCGGAGATCGAGACTTCGGCCGGTGAGGAAAAAAACCGATTCCTTGTAGTAGTGACTGAGGAAATACGCCGTGTGGAAAAGCGCCCGCCGTACCGGGTGGGCTTCCTTGACCCGCTTGAGAATCTTCTGGTGGATGCTCTCCCACAGGCGGGGGGCCGATCCCATGAAGGTGGGTTCGACGTTGCGCATGTCGTCACTCAGGGTACGGATGCTGGAATAATAAGTGCAGCCCCCGCGGCTGATGGCCAGCATCTCGAACACACGCTCAAAAATATGCCAAACCGGAAGGATCGAAACGACGCGATCGGTGCAGCTGACATCCAGCGGAATCCGTTCCAGCTGCGAAATCATGTTGGCGTGCGTCAGCATGACGCCTTTCGGCTCCCCGGTGGTGCCGGACGTGTAAATGAGTGTGAAAAGGTCATCCGGTCCAAGCCGGGCCACGCGTTCCTCCACCCGCCGGTCGCCGGCCTCGATGAGCGTTCGCCCGCGCCGGAGAAGATCATCGAGCCGGTGAACGCCTTCCCCGACGGGGGCGTCGGGGTCCAGGAGAATGAGCTCGCGCAACTCGGGCAGGTCCGGCCGGAGCCGCAGAACCCGCTCCTGCAGCTCGGCGGTTTCAATGAACGCGGTTCGCACCCCGGCGTGACGGAAAATAAACACAATTTCGGCGTCGGTGACATCCCGGCCGCGGGGGACATCCGCGGCGCCGCACAACTGCACCCCGTAATCGGCCAGGATCCACTCGAGCCGGTTGTCTCCGAGGAGGCCCACGTGATCGCGGGCCCGCACGCCGAGATCGATGAGGCCGGTGGCCAGGGAGCGGCCCCGGTCGAAGAGCTCCCGGAAACTCACCGGGTCCCAGTTTAGGGCCTGTTTGCGTGTGGCAAAAGCGGGCAGGTCGCCGAAGACTTCGGCCGCGTTCGCGTACAATTCCGCGAGGTGCCTTCCGGAGACCCGGAATGACGACGACGGCTGGGCGGCCTTTGTGGGTGAAGTGGATCCGGAAACGGAAAACATCGCTGCGATTCGTTAAAAATAACTCGGGGAAGAGTTTTTGATGCGATCGGACCGGAAGCAATCCCCGTTTTCCGGCGTTGCCGGGCCGTACCGTGAGCGGAGGATCGTCCCCTCCGGAAACGGGCGGTTTATTCGGGATATTCTTGACCTGGATCAAGGATTCGCGAACGGATGGGGGGTACCTTGGGTTCGTTATGAAGTCACTCCAACGGGTCATCCGGTCCAACGAACCGCAACGGGAAGCACCCGGAACGTTGCGGCGGGCCGGGGCGCGTTTGCTGCAAAAGACGGTTGCGTTGGGCCTGCTCGGGCTGATCGCGTTCGGGCTCAATGTTCACGTCCTGATCCTGCAGGTGTACGGATGGTCCGCCATGGCGGTGGAGTACCAGCGCGAATCCGGATCCTGGGTGGACGCGGCGGAACGCACCTTCAGCGGTGAAACCCAGTGCCGCGTCTGCCGCCAGATCAGCGATTCCCTGCTTTTGCCGGACGACCCCGGTCGGGCGGCGCCGGCCGGAGAGACGATCCATCTCGCCTGGCTCTTCGTTCTGCCGGTCAAGGCGGGGACGCCGGTTCCGCCGGCGCCCCCCGTTGCGCCGGAAACGCTGACCTTTTTCCTCACGGAACCCGGCGAGCTCTCCTTTGCCCCCCAGGCCCCTCCGCCCCGAATGGCGGCTGTTTAAATCCTTCCCCGGGCACCGCCGCACACCGGCGGACCTCCCGGGGTCACTCATCCCGCACACCGGCCGGTACCGTCATCCGACGACAGCCGCGCCCGGGCGCGAACCCGTATGCGGCGGAACCCCCGTCGCCGACCGGTAATAAACAGCCAACCATCAAACGGCCTCGAGCCGCATCATTTATCATGGATTACCATTTTCGTAAAATCATCACATTCATTCCCCGGCCGACGCCGGGAATCGTCCGGAACGCTCCCGCGGCCGGGGTAAAACGCTTCGGGTCCGGCCCCGGCGACGCCGGCCGCGCGGCGGGATTCACCCTTATCGAACTGCTCACGGTCATCGCCGTTATCGGAATCCTGGCCGCCCTCATGATTCCCGTGGTCTCCACCGTGCGCGAGCAGGCCCGGGGCGCCAAGTGTCTGAGCAACGTCCGCCAGATCGCGCTCGCCGCCTACCTCTATGCCCAGGACCACGATGTCTACGTGGGCTGGGAAGGCGGGACCGATCGCAAGGAACTCCTGTTTCCCTACCTGCACACGGGCAGATCGAACCGGGACACCGAGGGGGACCAGATCTGGCACTGTCCGGGCAACCACAATCGCGACCGCGAGGCCAGTTACGGATTCAACACGAACCTCAACTGGCAACCCATTGCCGCCATTCGCAATCCCTCCCGCACCGTGGCGCTGGCCGACGCCGGCATTACCGATAGCGGTGAACCGACCCTCGCCACCCACCTGATGCCGCCTTCCCGAACCACCACCGCCAATATCGGGCGCCCCAATCCCCGGCACAGCCTGGGCGGCCGTCCCGCGGTCAGCGTCGGATTCGTGGACGGACACGCCCGGACCATGGCGCTTGAGCCGCCGTTTTATCCGGGTCCGGCGGGCAATTGGACCGGCAACGGCGTGACCGATCCCGGCGATCCGGACTATCCGGATGAACTGTGGGACCTCAACTAAAACGGGCGCAAAAGATACGATGAAAACGAACCATTCATTCCGTTTGTCGGCCCGGAACAAAAGCCGGGGAAGCGCGTGGGGTTCCGGGTATCGGCCGGCGGCGGTCGGTGCCGGACTGTTCGGCCTGGGAGTCCTGATCCTGGCCACGGCTTGCGGGAGGGCGCCGGCGTTGACGGCGGAGCCCTCCGCCCCGGATCCGGGCACGGCCTTCTGCTTCGACGTGGGGGTCGACGACGAGGTGGTCCACCTCCTTTTCGCCCTGCCGCCGGAAACCGGGGACGGGCCCATGAGGCTTTTTCATACGCGTTCGGACGATGCGGGAGTCAACTGGTCCGGGGCCGTTCCGGTACCCGCCGACCATGCGCCGCCCGGCCGTCACCATCGCGGCAACGACCCGCAGCTGGCCGTTGCCGGCGACCGGCTGCTGGCGGTGTGGACCGCCGAAGGCGAGGGTCCCTGGGGAAGCGGCCCGCTCGGAGCATCGGTCTCCGAAGACGGCGGCCTCACCTGGAGCCCGGCACCGGTGCCCGTCGCCGGGGAGGACACCGGCACCGGGTACCGGTTTCCCGCCCTAGCGGCGGACAACTCCGGATTCCATGCCGTTTGGATTCACGCCGTCGATGCGGAACGGAGTCTGCGGCACTCGCGATTCGATTTCGGCGCGGAAGGTTGGACCGACCCGGTGGTGGTCGATCCCCGGATGTGCGCCTGTTGCTGGAACCGGCTGGGGGTCGCTCCCGACGGCACCCTGGTCGCCCTGTACCGCGATATCGATCCGAGCGATATGGGTTTGGCCACCTCGTCCGATCGGGGCGAAACATGGAGCCTTCGCGGCCGGGTGGGGGAATTCGACTGGTTTTTCGACGGCTGCCCCCACGTCGGCGGCGGCCTGGCGCTGGGAGGAGACGCGGCCGGAAACACCCGAATTGTGGCCAGTGTCTGGACCGGTGGCGAGGGACGGAGCGGGGCGCACGTTTTCCGGTCCGGCGATTCGGGCGACACCTGGAGGCGAAACGCCGCGCCGGAGGCGATGATTCAGAACGGGCGCAACACCGATGTGGCGATGCTTGCGGATCGCGGTACGGTGCTGGCCTGGGATGAGCGGGCGGAAGCGGGAACGCGCGCGGTTTTTGCGGCACG
>PXDC01000042.1 GCA_003565135.1 Verrucomicrobiota bacterium | reverse complement strand
CTTCTTGATCCCGGCCAGGCGGCGGAGGGTTTCGCCCACAATGTAGGCGCCGGATTTATTGTCGAAGGCCCGGGCGACACCGATGGACCCGTGAATGAGTTCGAAATCCTGGTCGTAGGTCGCGACGTCGCCGATGGATACCCGCTTGAGGGCGTCTTTTTTGTCTTTGGCCCCGATGTCGATCCACATATCGTGGATCTGCGGCACCTTTTCCCGCTCGTTCTGCTTCATCAGGTGAACCGCGCGTTTGCCGGTTACTCCCTTGACCGCACCGTTACGCGTCTGGATAACCACCCGGCGTCCGCTGATCATTACGCGATCGTGTCCACCGATGGTGTCGAAGTACAGAAAACCCTTGTCGTTGACGTGTTTTATGATCAGACCGAGTTCATCCATGTGGCCGGCCAGCATCAGCACGGGATCCCCCGCGGGGTGGCGTACCGCAATCCGGTTTCCCATGGGATCCTTCCGGTATTCGTCGGCGCTTTCCCGGACATACCGGTCGAATACGGCCTGGGCTTCGGTTTCGAAGCCCGAGGGCGAACGGGCGGTCAGGAGGTCGACCAGAAAGGCGGGAGGCTGGAAAGGTTTCGTCTTCGGCATGGAGCGTGATCGTAGGTGGCCGACATCCCGGAGGCGAGGAAAATCAGGGTGAGGGTTTTTGCTCCGGACGGTGTTTAAGTAAGGGAAGTGTGATGATGGCGTTTTGTTTACACAGCAGGGAGGTCAAGGGATGAAAAATCTGACGGATCGGGATCTCGACAGGCTTTTGGCGGAGTGGCGTGTGCCGCAACCGGACGGGGAGAATCGGGAAACCTTCGCCGTCTGGAGGCGGATTGCCCTCCGGGAAGCGGAAATGCGCGAGAGCTTATGGTGGGGAGCACGGCTCTCGCAACGCCTCGTCCGACCGGCGTTCGCATGCGCCACCGTGGTGGTGTTTGTACTCGCCGGGCTGGTGCTGGCGGAGGTGCGGATCCAGCGCGAAGAGGCGGCCAATCTGGAAGTCCTGGAAGCCCAATATTTCCGGGCGATCGACCCGGTTTCCATGGCTTCTCACAGGCATCGGAAATGAATAAACTGGCCCTCCTCTTTCTTGTCGCGGTGCTGGCTTCGGCCGCGTCCTATTCGCTTTACCACACCTACCGTGCCCCGGACATTCCGGAACATGAACGGGTTTTTCAGGATTTGCAGTGGCTCCGGACCGAATTCGATCTGGACCACCGGCAGTGGGATGCCATTGCCGCGATCTACGAGGAATACCGGCCGGTTTGTGAAGCGTTATGCCTCCGCGTGATGGACGCCCAGGCGAACCTCAACCGGCTTTCCCGGAATGCGGAATCGGTGACATCGGAGCTTGAGGACGCCTTGGAGGTCTACACACGGGTGAAAGAAGAGTGTCACCGCGCTATGCTGGAACACGTCTATGCCGTTGCGTCTCACATGGAACCCGGGCAACGCGAACGGTATCTGGGACGGGCGATCGCTCACGTGACCATGCACGATCCGGTGCGGTGAGGCTTTTTTCTTCGCGTTTCCATCTCACATTCAGGATGATGGCCCATCGCGTAAGCGAGGTTGCGGATTGCCCGATTCAGGCGTGTCCCGAAGGCGTGTGGTGAAATGAACGATCAGGATCACGACGATATGGCGGCTTTGATCGATGGTGACGACACCGCACTCAATCGTATCATGGAGCGTTGGTCCGGTCCGTTGCACGGGTTTGTTTACCGGTATGTGCAGAACCGGGACGAAGCCTCCGACGTGGTCCAGGAGACATTTGTCCGGGTGTTCCTGAACCGTGGGCGCTACCGTCGGGGCGGCCGGTTCTCCACCTGGCTTTATACCATTGCGGTGAACCTCTGCCGCAACCGGGCGCGTTGGCGACGGAGACACCCGACCGTATCCCTCGACGCCGAGGGCGCCGGGGGGATGTCCGTTTATGGCGAAGTCCGGGACGGGCGCGGCGTCGCACCGGACCGGGCGATGGAGCAAACCGAAACCATCCGGGCTGTGCGCGAGGCGATTTCCCGGCTTCCGCACGAATTGAGGACGGCGCTGATCCTCTTCCAGTACCAGGAGCTTTCCCAGGAGGAAATCGGGCGGGTCATGGGTTGTTCGGCCAAGGCGGTGGAAACGCGCATCTACCGCGCGCGGAAAAAGCTGAGGCAATGGCTGACCCCCGGCCGAGTCTGATACGTCGTTTACCGGCCGGCAGCAGGATAGGGGATGGGCGCCGCATCCGCGACGAAAGGGGACGCCGGCGAACCGTTTGTTTTTGTTTTCCCGCCGCGGGAAGGTTTGAATGGCATCCATGGCGACGGATTTTTTTCTCGAACGCTCCGATGACGGAGAGCGGGTGGTGTCGATCACGGAGTTTACGCGCCGGGTCAAGGCGGTTCTGGAGACCGGGGTGCCGCCGTGCTGGGTCCGGGGCGAGGTGTCCAATTTTCGCCGGCAGAGCAGCGGTCACTGTTACTTTTCCCTGAAGGACGAGAACAGTCAGTTGCCCTGTGTGCTGTTTCGGGGAAATGCCGCCCGGGTGGAGCTTGATCTTAGGGACGGCATGCAGGTGATCGCCTTTGGGGAGGTCAGCGTCTACGAACCCCGCGGCGCCTACCAGATGATTGTCCGCCAGGTGTTGGAAGACGGCCTGGGCAAGCTCCAGCGGGAGTTTGAGCGGCTCAAACAGAAACTCGCCGCGGAGGGACTCTTCGATCCGGCGCGGAAGCGTCCCATTCCCAAGATGCCCGCCGTGGTCGGCTTTATCACCTCGCCCACCGGTGCCGCCGCGCAGGATTTTATCCGCATTCTCAAGCGCCGGGGCTGGTGGGGACGGGTGGTCCTTCTGCCGGTGCGGGTGCAGGGCCGGGAGGCGGCCCCGGAGATGATTTCCATGCTGGAATCGGCCCGCGATATCGGCGGATTTGACGCATTGGTGATCGGCCGTGGGGGAGGCAGTCTGGAGGACCTCTGGGCGTTTAATGACGAAGCCCTGGTTCGGGCGGTGGCGGCCTGTCCGTTGCCGTTGATTTCCGCCGTGGGTCACGAGATTGATTTTACCCTGTGTGATTTTGCCGCCGACCTCCGTGCCGAAACGCCCTCCGCCGCGGCCGAGGTCATCTCCAGCGGCTTCATCGAATGCCGCGATCGCCTTGTTGCGGCGAGTGAAGCGATCGGCGAGCTTGTGGACCGGCGTATACGCGAAGAGACGCGCGAACTCGAAATATTCCGGCGCCGCCTGGCTGCGCTGTCGCCGAAGCACCGGGTGGAACACGGGTTTCTCCGCCTGGACGACCTGGCCAACCGGGTGGCTGCGGCGATCCGTTCCCGCCTCCATGAAAAGGGACGCCGCCTGGCGGTTTTGGAGTCGCGGTTGGCCCAGGCCACCCCGGCCAATCGCCTGCAGATGGCCCGTCAGAAATCGGACGCCCTCCGGTCCCGCTATCGCTGGCTGGTTCGCGCCGGTGTCCGCTCCCACCGGGAACACCTTCAGTCCCTGGCCAAACGCCTGCAGAGCCTCGGGCCGGAATCGGTCCTCAAGCGCGGATTCGCCTTGGTCCACGACTCCCGGGGACGCCCCGTAACCCGGCGCGAGGGAATTGCGCCCGGGACAAAGCTCATCAACCGGTTTGCGGACGGAGAACTGCCAGTGAGGGTGGAGGGTGCGGATAAAGGGTCATGACCGCGGCGGTAAGAAGGTCTTTCCGGCCCTCTTTGGTTGAGCCCGAAGGCGGAGACGCTCCCGGCATGTTGTCTCAGGCCGGGAGCCGAACTTCACTTGCTTGCGCGCCTTAACCGGGCGCGCTGCTTCACTTCGGCATCTTTGTCCACTTGGTCGTGGTG
>PXDC01000230.1 GCA_003565135.1 Verrucomicrobiota bacterium | reverse complement strand
CTCGACCAGCAATTCGTAACCGTAGTTGTCCGGCTGGAACACGGTGACGCCTTTGCCGCGTTCCGCGATCAGAAGGTGAGTTCCCGAGGGACTCAGTTTGAGGCCCAGGGGCGCGGTCAACCCCTCCCTGAGCAGTTCGTCCTCATCCGTATCCAGATTGTACGCCCGCAGGGATCCCGCTCCGGGGGAGCCGCCGGCATAAACCGTGTAATAAACGGTATTCGTATCCGGATCGTAAGCCAGTCCGTAACTGTCGGAGCCGCCCGACAATTCCCGGAAGTCCGGCTGCGGCCCGGCCGGCAGGGACTGCAGGTAAAGGAAGCTGTTGTCCGAAGTGATCCAGAGCAGTTCGTTTGCGCTCCGTTGTGCGATACC
Source organism: Verrucomicrobiota bacterium (assembly GCA_003565135.1). GTDB lineage: Bacteria > Verrucomicrobiota > Verrucomicrobiia > Opitutales > T3Sed10-336 > PXDC01. Next base: position 3,469 of record PXDC01000230.1, on the reverse strand, counting down.
GGTGTACTGGGTCGGGGCCGGACTCCAGAGATTGGTTATATTCCCGCCCTCCAGGTCGGTGGAGAAAACCCCGTTTCCGTGGTCGGTCAGGTAAATAGTCTCCTGGTCCAGGTCGACGGCCATAAAGTGCAGGGAGGTAAATCCGGAATGATCGTCGATGAGCTGTTCGGCCCCGGAGCCGTCGCGATTGGCCCGCCAGAGGTCCCGACCGTTGTGACCGGTCCAATACACGTGGTCATCGGTGATCTCCACGTCGACCGCGAAGCTGGCCATTTCCGGGAATTCGCCCACCACGGTGACATTTTCGCCGTCGATGTCGGATCCCATGATCACGGTGACTTCCGGGTCGCCGACGCGCTCGGTCCAATAGAGGTCGTGTGCGGCGGACACAAACGACGAGGCAAAACAGAATACGGCCAGAAGGCCGGTGATTCCGAATGATCTCAGGTTCAGGGTTTCAGGTATTTTCATAAGGCACGTACTAGGTTGTTTTTCAGTTTTTTAGAGATTGAGAAACCGGTTCGGAAGAGTCCGCGGTGTCAAAACATCCGCGAACGGGAACCCCGGGTGGCAGTCGTGGCTGCGACCGGTATGGGATCTTTCAAGGCGGGTTCTGTTTCGTGTGCGGAAAGGTGGTTGCGGGAGAACAAGAATCGAGTGGCGGAGCTTCGGAATCCGGGCGACGGAACCGGCGGGATAAAATGGGCGGTATGAAACAAGGGCTCCCCGCCTGGCGGGGAGCCCCTCGAAAATCAATACCCCCCGCGCCAGAAGGTGTCCTGAGGTTCGATATCGATCAGTTCCTGGGCGCTCATGCGGCGCACGCTGCCGTCGTAAAACGCTACGTTCTGGCCTCCCCCGTGGGGGATCAAAGCCTGGCCGCTACCGCCGGAGATCTCGCGGGAGTACAGCGCACTCCAATCACTGGTTTCCATGACGGCCATGGTCCGGGAGAGATCGCGGACCTGTTCGACTCGCAGGCTCATCCCCGACCGTCGACCGGCGCCGTTGTGGAAGGCGTTTGGCAAATCCGCGTTCAGGCCGTACGAGTAGTGCGGATTCAGACGGCCGCCGCTGTGGTTGGGAAGGGGCACGATCGTGTTGACCGTGGTCGGGCAATGGAAAACCGTCAACTCATCGCTGTTGGAGCGCCAGTTGATCCCGCTTTGATACATCGTGAGCACATCGTTGTCAAAACCGGCGTAAGGGGCGATGTAGGCGTGCCAGGTGTTCACCCCCTGCGGGAATTGCGGGGCGCCGCCAAAAGGACCACCGCCACCCTCGTGCAGGGCGGAATCCTGCGGGGCGGGCAGCATGCTTTCGTGCTCCTGCGCGTAAAGGTGAATCGCGTTCATAATCTGCCGGAGATTGGAAGCGCAATTGGAAGCGCGGGCGCTGTCCCGCACGGCACTGACCGTCGGAATCAGGATAGCCGCCAGGATGCCGATGATGGCGATGACGGTCAGGAGCTCGATCAACGTAAAGGCGCGCGATTCGCGCGACCGGCGCGAAACCGGGCAGGAAGAAAACGACGAATGCCGTTCGCCGCGCGTTCGGATAGTGTTTGTCATAGGTAGAAGCTTGCTTGAGTTTCGACTGAATTTCGGAAAAGTACGGTCAATCTCGTCTCGTGTATCACCTAAAGTAACCGGGAAGACGGAAAAAACCACCGTTTAATTACGAAAATATTTTACAGTTTTGCGTCAGCGTTATGATATCGGGTACGTTTAATGAGGAGATCCTGCCGAAATCGTCGCCGCCGGAGAGGGGTTTTTCCGTTGCCGGCCCCGTTCTCAGCGGAGCGACGGGGAAACGGCCCCCGGCGGGGACAAAAGCGACTATCAGGCGATATCCCTCCACCGAATAACCCGTAACCCGCCTTCTCTGCGATGACCCGCAACATCCCGCAAATCGCCCTATGCATTTCCATTCGTTCCACCTACGGGCGGGAGATCGTGCACGGTATCATTGATTACAGCCACGAGCACGGCCCGTGGAATATTCTCCACGAGGAGGGCTGGCCGGTCCTTGACACGGAGGAATTTACGAGTTTGCGCGGACGCCGGATCGACGGCCTGATCGCGAACCTCCACACCGAGGAACAGGAACAGATTCTGCGGGACGCCCCCTTCCCTTTTGTCAATGTTTCGGCCTTTCTCCGGGACAGCCGGGTGCAGGTGATTCCCGACAATCGGGAAATCGGCCGGATGGCGGCGGAGCACCTGCTCGACCGCGGTTTTCGTTCCTATGGCTTTTGCGGACGGGGCGGCATCCACTTGAACGAACGCCGCGGCGAGGGATTTCGCGAGCGCTTGCGGGAGGCCGGGTACGGCTGTTTCGACTACCAACCGGAAGGATTCCTCCCGCCGTCGGACCGGCCGTCGCTGGAGAAGGACGTCGATGCCATCAAACAATGGATCCATCGCCTGCCCAAACCGGTCGGCGTCTTCGCCGCCACCGATACCCGGGGACGCCAGGCCATCGAAATCTCGCAGGAGCTCGGCTTGATGGTGCCCGATGAGGTGGCGGTCGTGGGGGTGGACAACGACGAACTGATCTGCAATCTGCCGGTGCCCCACCTTTCGAGTGTGGTCCTGAAGACCGAGCGGGTCGGCTACCGGGCCTCCGCTCTCCTGGCCCGCCTGATGGCGGGCGAATCCCCGCCCGAAGCTCCCGAACTGGTCCCTCCCCTGCGGGTCGCCACCCGCCAGAGCTCGGAGATCCTGGCGGTCGACGATCCGGATGTGCGCAAGGCCCTGCGCTACATTCGGCGCCACGCTGCCGAACCGATCCGGGTCAAGGACATCCTGGTGGAGACGGGCGTTCCGCGCCGTTCCCTGGAACGGCGTTTCCGGGAACTGCTCGGCAGTTCCCCGGGCGAGGAATTGGCCAAGGTCCGCATCACCATGGCCAAGCAGCGGCTGGCGGAAACCGAGCACCCGGTTGCGGTCATCGCGGAGAAATGCGGGTTCAACTCCCTGCCCTACATGAGCGAAGTTTTCCGCAAAAAGACCGGGCAGACGCCCCTCGCCTACCGGACCCAGTTCCGCAACAAGCGCAGGAGGTGAGAACGCCGTGGCCTCGCGTTCGCTCCCCGGAACGAGCCGCGGCCGCCGGAACACATCCCCGTGCGGGAATGTGCCGGCGGCCGCGGCCACGTCTTTCCACCCTCAATCCGTCAGTTCGACCCGGAGCCGGAGGAAGCGACGGGCCGCGCTCCCGATCGGCTGGGTGTCCCGGTAGGTTTCGGTACTCGTCCCGTCGCCGTTATCGACCGACCCGTGCGGCAATGCCGCATCCGGCCATTCGACGCCGAGATCGCCGGCCGCGTCGACGTGGTAGGCGACATCGCCAAGGTTGTTCGGCCGGGTAAAGGTGAGCGTCAGGTAGCGCGGCCCGTCGATCTCCGTCGTCTCCTGCAGCGGCAGACCCGCGGTGCCGGAAACCTTCGGCGCCAGGCCCAGGGCGT
>PXDC01000523.1 GCA_003565135.1 Verrucomicrobiota bacterium | reverse complement strand
GCGGGTCGCGCGACTGGTGTCGGACGAGGCGCCTTCGATTGAGTTGATCCATTCTGTCGGTCTTTATGTGAAGCCGGTTGGGGAGGGACGTTACCGAACGGCTCCCATCGACGATCTCGACGAATTCTGGACCCCCTGGTTCGAGAAGCTTGACGGAGTCGGTGTCTGGATGATCATTGATGGTGTCGGAACCCGTCTTTCCAACCTCAATCATACCGCCGAAGCGCAGCAGTGGATGAAGCAACTATGCGACCGATACGGGAAAACCTTTTGGGTCGACGTGGAAAACGCGGACATGACCGATACCTTTCAGCCGTTTACCATGGAACGGCTCCACGCTTCGCTCCAGGTGGCGGCCAACTATGCCGACCGGATCGTTGTTTTCGACTACCTGCACTACATGAGCCGGCAGTCGCCCAAACCCGCGGCCCGAAGGCTCTACGGGGAATACCTGGAGTACAGGTTTGGAGCGCGGCGGAGAACCGGTACAAATCGATTTTGAGGACAGGATTTAATACAAAAGAGCAGATCAATGGATAATCATACAGGAACGCAACTCGCCCGGAAACGGCAACGAATAAATGTACGGAGGTCCTTCCGACTTGTGCCCGGCAGGCTCCGGGTTGCGGTGGCGATGACATGGGGTGTGGTGATCCTGTTTGCTGTGTCGGAGGCATCGACTTTGTCGGAGGACTTCAGCAATCACCCCGTTGACGAGGCCCCGGGCGCGCCCTGGACTGTCCGGGGCGCCGGATCGGAAGTCGGATCGGTTTCGGTCGTCCGTGACGGCGTCGACATGTTCGGGCAGGGGAGGCGCAACCATGTCCTCGATTACAATAAACACGGTACCGGGGGCAGTCTGGCGCTGATCGCGGAAGACGCTTTTTCGGCGGAAGTCGCCGGGATCCGCTTTCGTTTCCTGCAACCGGAGGACGGTTCCGACGAACATAGCTGGATCATTCTTTACGCCGGTTCGCGGTCGACCGGGAACCGAGCGCAGGTTATCGACTTCGGTCGGGCCGGGAATATTATCGGAACCTCGGCCCGTTACTCCCGCGGGGTGGTCAACGATGTCGAGTTGATCGTGAACAACGGCCGGGAAGCGATTCTTTATCGTGATGATTATGTTCTCGGAGCCGGGCAGACCGATATCTGGATAAACGGGGAACTGGCTGAGAGGGGGTATTCGGCACAGCACCATCGGGCGGGGGCGGTGACCGGCTTTGAATTCAACACCGCGGGAGCGCGGACCCGGCACGTTCTCCTGGACGACATTCGGGTTGAGGCGCTGAGCGCCGAGTCCGCTCCCATAGGGATGGCGCCGCAACCGGATACGCATCCGCCGATCGCGCCCGTCGATGGCCGGACGGTTTCCGTGAATCCCCCGCCCATGATCTGGCGTGTGGAAGAGGGGGCGGCGAGTTATATTCTGGAAATGGCGCGCGACCGGGATTTTTCGCGTAACCCGATTCGCGTCGAGGATATCGACTTGCCCTTCTACAACCACTCCGAAACCCTGGCGGAAGGAACGTGGTATTGGCGCTATCACATCGTCACCCCGGATGATGAGGTATTGGGTCCGGGGCCCGTGCGGCGATTCGAGGTGACCGGGGACGCCCTGGAGCTTCCGGTGCCGCCAACCGACGAAATCCTCGCCTCCATGCCGGCGCACCCGCGTATTTTCACCACGCCCGAGGAATTGGATGCCTTCCGGGAGCGCCGGCACGGGCCGGCGGCTGACGCTTGGGGCGAAGTGAAGTGGCGCGCGGACCGCGAACTGGGACGGGAACCTTCACTTCCCTCGAACCGGGTCCCGCTGTCCGAACGTTCTCCCGAGGGGCCGACCCCGGGGATGGAGGGCCGGTGGCAGGAAGGCGATGCCGTGCGCCGCCAGGTCTTCCACTTTGTCGATGGGGAGCCGTATTGGTCCCCCGATTACGTAAGCAACAATCTGTCCGCCGATACCGGGCGGGCCAATATCCTGTCGTTCGCCTACCTGATCTCGGGGGACGAACGCTACGCGGAGGCGGCCCGGGAGTGGCTCTTGTTTGTCTCGGAGAAACGGATCGATTATCACCTCGATGACCGCGCCCAGCACGATTCGGTTGTCTATGGCGGAGTGGAAGGAGCTCTGAAGAACGTGGCCTTGAGTTTCGACCGGGTTTACGCCCATCTGAGCGACGAGGAACGCGAGCGGGTTCTGGATTTCGTGGAGTTTCACGGCGAGGCCGCCTACGGCTGGATCCGCCACCATCAGCGCATTCACCTTGAATTCCAACGGTCACACGCGCAGCAGTGCATGCATGCCCTCCTGACGACAAGCCTGGCGGTGGCCGGCCACCGGGAAGCCTTCGACGAATGGACCGACTATCTTGTGCGCCAGTACGTCAACCGGATTGCCTGGACCAGCGATGACGGCGGTTATTTCGAGGGTCAGACCTACGCCCACAAGTTTCGCTGGATTCTGGAGGGGTTGACGGCGATGCGGACCGCTACCGGCCTGGATCTGTTCCAGAAACCCAGCATCCGGAACTCGGGACAATTCTGGCTGTACTGCATGTCCCTAAACTACTGGTTTCATCACGGGGGAGACGTCTACAGCTTGAACTGGCCCTGGGGAAATCCGGCCGATGCTTACATCACCAACCTGGTGGCGTCAATGAACGAGGATCCTTATCTCCAGTGGTGGTCGGATACGGTTTTTGCCAATCCGCAGCATGTTCCCTTTCAGTACCTGTCGGATACCGACCTCGAACCGAAACCGCCCATCGACACGCCGCAGGCGGAAGTATTTCCGGAGACCGGTCAATTGGCGGCCTTCGATCGGCATTACGATCACTTGAGCGACCGCATATTTTTTCGCAGCAGCCAGTGGGGCGGGCACAGTCATGCCCATGCCGATCAGAACGGTTTCGTGATTCATTCGGCCGGTGAAATCCTGGCCGCGGATCCGGGGTACTACACGTATTCGGGCGATGACTACCACGTTCAATGGAGTCAGGCGACCTTTACTCACAACACCATCCTGGTTAACGGTGAGGGGCAACCCACACGAAGCGTCGAGGCGAAAGGGGAGATCACGGAGTTTTTTCATTCTCCTGCGTACACGTTTTTTGCCGGGGATGCGTCACGTGCCTACGAGAGTCCGCTGGAACGGTTCGAACGGGCGATCCTGTTCATTCGACCCGGGTTCTACGTCGTTTATGACGAGTTGGCCGCGAGCGAGCCCGCGGAGTTTACGTGGCTTTTGAACACGTTCCAGGAGGCCGAGATTGAGGAATCGGCGCGGAGGATGACCGTACGACAGCAGGATCAACGACTGCGCGTCCGACACATTCGTCCGTCCGGGTTGGATTACGAGCAGTCGAACGAGCGGCGGTACCCGTTTCTCACCCGCGCCTGGTCCCGTTTTACCGAGGCGTTCCCCGAAGCATGGCACATCCGTGTGACCGCAGGAGAAAAAGCCAGCGAGGAACGTTTTCTGGCATTGCTGAACACCTACGCCGAAGAGGAGGGCGATACGGTTCTCGGCGGGCGCGCCCTGGAGAACGATTTGACGCTGGGGCTGGCCTTTCGGGAAAACGAATTGGAAGAGACGGTTTTGTTTCGCCGCTACCTCCGCAAGGAGGGTGAGATCTACGGGAACGGCGTCCAGAGCAACGGGGTCGTCGCCGCGGTCGCCCGCGATCGCTCGGGGGAGGTCCGGCGCTGGATGGTTTCCGGGGGATCACGTCTGCACGCCGGTGACCGGCTTCTTCTGCGACTCGAGGAGGCCGCCGATGTGTCGGGGATGTTTTATGCTCCCGGGGCCGGAGCCCTGTTCCGAATCGGTGGCGCGGGGGAACAGGATGTTCGCTTGTTTGTCGAAGATGAGCCTTCACGGGTTTTGGTGTCGCCCGTGGGCCGACCGGAAGAAGCGAGGGAGCTTTCCTTCGCCTGGTCTGACGGCGAACTTGGGCTGACTTGGCCCGGTGGTGAGTACGGCGTCCTCTCGGTGGATCCGCATGCGCATCCGGCGGAACCCTTGCCCGCTTTGACCCTTTCCGTCGTCGACAACGACGGCGAGTATGAGGTCCCCATGCGGACTGCCGTAGCCGAAAACGGGGAAGGGGTGGCGTTTGTCGAACAGGAGGTGCGCGAACCGGGCCGGTACCGAATCGAGGCGGAAGACGGCGCCGAGGTTCTCATCCAGGACCGCTGGTCGCCGGTGAAGAGTGCGCGGGGGAGCGGATCAGTCGAAGGCGCGCTTCGCTATGGCAGCGAGTTGTTCGTCCGCTTTGATCCGGCGAATGCACCCGAAACGCTTCGGGCCGACCTGACGGAATCGGATACGGGCCGGATCGTGAACCTGCTTCGCAACGGAAATTTCGAGGAGGGGATCCCGGATTACCCTCCCCGCGGTTGGACGGTGATCCCCACGCGTCCGCGGGCGGATGATCCGGATCCGGCCGAGCCCGGCTGGCCGGAATGGAGCCAGGAGGACTCGGTGACCGGAGAATCGTCGGTGCGGTTTTTCCGTCCGAAAAACCGCATTCGGCTTCGCAGTCAGCCGATGCGGCTGCCGAAGGGTGGACACTACGTTCTCCGATTCCAGGCAAAAGGCGATGCCACCCATGCCCGGGTTCAGGTTTCGGGCACGCGGAATACGGGCGGGACCTTCAGGATCGAGCCATCGGACGACTGGACCGAGTACCGAATGGAGATCGATATGGCCCCGGGGTATACGGAAATCGTTATCGATATGAATGCCGGGGGTGATCCGGATCAATTACTCTGGGTCGACGATATGGAATTCGGTCCGATCGGGACGAAAGCGAACGGGGATTGAGAAAGGCACAAGGAGTTCTTTCTAGGCGGATCGCGCCCTTGCGGGCCGTTTTTCCAGGGTGAGCCGTAACTGACCGTCTTTGCCGCAGGATACCCGCTTGCCGCGCTCCCGGACCGGGGCGGGGGTCCGGATAACCCGTCGGAAATCGACTCGTTTTGGGTTTCGGCTTTGGGGCGGTTTGCACCACCTTCGCCCGGAAAGGATCACTACATCCTCCACGATATCGACCTCAAGAGAGTCGGATTCAATGCCGGGAATCAAAAAATCGACCTGCAAGGTGTGTCCCGACTCGGATATTTCCGGAGGCGGGTGGGCCCATTGGGGAAACTGAATCTCGTCGCTGTAGCGCCGGAGGTCCGCCAGGGCATAACTGAAGAATTCCTCCATATCCTCATCCCAGCCGGGGAAAAAAATGTCGCGGAGAATTCTGTTGGTGCGATGTTTCATGGGGTGGCCTTTATTCATGCCCTGCTTCCCCGTTTCTATGGCCCGAGTAGGCTTTATTCGGCGCGGCCGGGGCGGAAATACGACTGTTTTTTATCATTTTTGTCCGGCATCCGCCGCGCATCCCTTGTAAAAAACGCCGCAAATGTTGCCCGCGTTCCCATTCGGATAGCCGGGTGTCCATCCGGGAGCCGACCGTTTCCGGTTCGAAATCGTCCGGTTTGGTGTCTTTGCCGTATCGGACCTCGATTCCGTGTGCCACAGGCGGCAAACGGCGGGGTCCCCTGTCGGCCGGCAGGGGCTCGAGGTCAACGCTTCTCAGCTTCGATCGCGCCGCGCCCGAGGTAACGCCAGTGCCACGGTTCTTCGATGTAGCCGGTTTCCGCGATGTTCTCGGCGGTGTAGGTTTGGCGCCAGCCGTACTCGTGGCCGTGAGCCACGAGCCAGGCATGCTGGGGATCGGTATTGCGCAGACTGCGTCCCTCCCGGGTGCTCGACAAATCCATGGTGGTCCCCAACTGGTGTTCGCTGTGACCGGGCGGTGCGGTTCCGCGCTGGTTCAGGCCACGCCGCCTCATTCGATTGTTGTAAATCGATGCCTGGTGACTCCCGGAGCGATAGGGGGAGGATATGTAAATGTCGAGTCCGTCGGTCCGCATGGCATCCAGCATTTCCACGGCTGATGCCGCCGCTTCGCGACGCAGGCGGTAGTCGCGACCTTCGACTTCCCGCGTGTATTCCGGCGGCAGGGTGACCAGGTCGTCGGGTTCGTAATCAAGGGGGATGCCCCACCAGCGGTTGACCGTTTCGCGACCGTAGGGAAGGTTGCCGTAACGTTCGATGAGTTCCAGGTTGTCCGGGTGCACGCGACTGAACCCGAGCCGCGAAACATAGGCGTTTTGCCCCGCAAATTCAATTTCCAACCATTCCTCGTCGGTTTCATCCACAATGAGATAGGTGCCGGCAATGACCGTCCCCGAGTTCAGGCGGCCGATCACTTCCGTCCCTTCGGTGGACGGCGCGTTGCGGATGTTGATGGAACCCATGTGAATATACCAGGGCGTGTTCGGAGGCGCGCCCATCGGGTCGATGGACACGGGCTGAAGGGTCAGGTGCTGGGTATCGGGCGGTGGTTGGTCGGTGGGCGTGGATGACGGCGGATGCGTGGCACAGCCTGCCAGAATGAAGGAGATGAGGGACGTCAGGAAAAGTCGCGGGAAACGGGAGGTCATAGGGGGTTACGTTGAAGAATCGAACGGCGTTTTCAAGGCTCTTTGATCCAAATCGGAATGAGCGCGGTTCAGGAGGCCGGATCACGGGATTGGCCGGGGATTTTTTGTGCCCGCTGCGTGATTGAAGCGTTGCCACCCCGGCGGTTTTTCTCTCAGTTGGGTTCCGTCAATCCGATGCCGCCCTTCGACAGAACCGGTTTCCGATGCGGCCTGCGGTACAAAGTCCGCGGGATGACGGCGTCTGCTTTTTTCCTCGCCATCCTGGGTTGGTCAACTCTGGTGCTCGCTTTCTCACCCGCGCTGACGTTGGGAGCCCGGATTTTCCTGCTTCCGGCGTGGGTCATCGGCCTGCCGCTGGTTTATTTATATCTTGGCCACCGGCGGTCCGGGTGGGCGGCCCTGGCGGCGGGAACGATTGTTGTAAATGTTGTCCATTACTCTTTAAGCCCCGCCGGGGAACACGATTGGAGTGCCGACCAGGAACACATGCCCCGCGCGGTTTTCGCGGACGGCAGCGTGAGGCTGGAAAACTTTCGCAGCGCCCGGTACCGCAGCACAAGCGACTACGAAGTTTGGTGGGGAGCGAGGTCGTTTAAACTGGACCAATTGGAGCGTCTCGATTTCGTGCACGAAATCCTTCCTCCTCTGGGATTGATCGCCCACACATTCCTCAGTTTCGGTTTCGCGGACGGGCGGCAGGTGGTCATATCGGCGGAAATACGGAAAAAGGAAGGTGACCGATTCTCTCCTTTGCGGGGCCTGTTCCGAAATTACGAATTGATGTACGTTGTCGGTGAGGAAAACGACCTGATCGGCCTGAGGACGGACATGCGGGGAAATCCGGTATACCTCTATCCCGCCCGGGCCGACCCGGAACAGATCCGTGAACTGTTTTTGCACATGCTGGAGCGGGCGAACCGATTGGCGGAATCACCGGAGTTCTACAATACCCTCACCCGCAACTGCACCACCAGCATCGTCCGGCATATCAACGAGATTGCGGAAACACCGCTGCGTCTCGATTGGCGCATTGTTTTTCCGGGGTACGTGGATCGCCTTGCCTGGGACCTCGAACTCCTGGAAATCGAAGGGAATCCCGCCGAGACGCGCGAGCGGTACCGGATCCATTCCCGGAGCGCCTTTGTTGACGAATCACCTCGTGACTGGTCGCGGCGGATACGGGAGCGGGAGCGGTACCGGTGAAATCTCCGCGGGCTTAGTCTTGTTATGACATGAATTCCGTGTTTGAATCGGACCGAAAGTCGGGCCTCCCGTCCGGGCGCTAATATGAAAGACCTCATTGCACAACTGGAAAGAATCGTTGGACAGGACCAGGTGCTCAAGGAGCCGGAGGACCTCATTCCCTATGGCTTCGACGGTACCGCGGTATTGAAGGAGCCGGCGATGTGTGTTGTTTTTCCGGCAGATGTGAATGAGGTGGCGGCCGTGGTCGGGGTTGCCGCCTCACACGGAACCCCGATCGTCACCCGCGGTTCCGGAACCGGTTTGAGTGGGGGGAGTGTGCCGGTAAGGAACGGCGTGGTCGTATGCCTGTTACGGCTCAATCGGATCCTGGAGATCGACGCCCGGAACCTGACGATCTCGGCCCAATGCGGGGTTATCACGAAAGATATCGCCGATGAGGCGGCGAAAGCCGGTCTCTTTTATCCACCGGACCCGGGTTCGATGAAAATTTCGACCATCGGCGGCAATGTTGCCGAGAATTCCGGGGGATTGCGGGGGCTCAAGTACGGGGTGACACGGAATTATGTCATGGGACTGGAGGCGGTTCTACCGAGCGGCGAAGTCTGCTGGTTCGGGAACAAATGTGTCAAGGATGTCGCCGGGTACTCGATGAAGGACCTGTTTATCGGGTCCGAGGGCACCCTGGGGATTATTACCCGGGTCCTGTTGCGCCTCCTGCCGAAGCCCGCGAGCCGACGTACCCTGCTGGCGAGCTTTAGCTCGATGGAGGCGGCGGCGGCGACGGTTTCCGCGATAATCGAGGCCAGAGTCATACCGTGTACGCTCGAATTTCTGGACCGGGTGACCGTTCGCTGCGTGGAGGATTATGCGGGGATCGGCCTGCCCCTGGAAGCCGAGGCGATCCTGCTCATGGAAACCGACGGTCATCCGGCGGTGGTGGCGGAAGAAGCAAAGCAAATGACGGTGATCGCACGGGAGAACGGTGCTACCGATGTGAAGGTCGCCGCGGACGAACAGGAGGGAGAACGGCTCGCCACCGCGCGCCGTGCCGCGTTTTCGGCGCTGGCCCGCATGAAGCCAACCACGATTCTGGAGGATGCCACCGTGCCCAGGAGTGAGTTGACGAAGATGGTGAGAAAAATTCAGGAGGTGGGGGAACGCTACAACCTGACCATCGGTACATTCGGACACATGGGCGACGGCAATCTTCATCCGACCATATTGACCGACGAAAAGGACGCCGACGAAATGGATCGCGTGGAGAAAGCCATGCACGAGATGTTTGAATACGCGATCGAGCTGGGCGGCACCATTACCGGGGAGCACGGTGTGGGCCTTGCCAAGAAGCCTTTCCTTCCGCGGCAGTTCACCGAAAGCAGTTATGCGTTGATGAAATCCCTGAAGCGTACCCTCGATCCCGATGGGCTGCTCAACCCGGGGAAAATTTTCGACTGATGCCGGGGTTGGCGTGATTCACCGGAAAGACGCATGACGAAACCCGTTCCACAAGCCCGCCGCACGGAAAATTACCTGCAGGATCTCGATTATTCGGTCTTGCAGCAGTGCATGCACTGCGGGATGTGCCTGCCGACCTGCCCCACGTATATGGAGACGGGTAAGGAAAAAAACAGTCCCCGCGGCCGGATTGCCCTCATGCGCGCCATTGCCGATGGTGAATTGTCCGTGAGCAGGGCGTTCGGCGACGAAATGTATTACTGTCTCGGCTGCCTGGCATGTGTGACCGCTTGCCCGGCGGATGTGGATTATGCCCGGTTGTTTGAGATGGCGCGGGCGGAAACTGAGCGGCAGGATGTGCTTAACCGCCCGAGCCGGAATTTGATTCGACGACTCACATTGCGCGGCATTTTCACCCGGCCGCGACTGCTGCGGGCGGTGGGACGTCTCCTTTATGTGTACCAGGCCGCCGGATTGGAGGGTCTCGTGCGCCGGAGCGGGTTGCTGCGGTTGCTCCCGAAGCGGTTGCGCGAACTGGAACCCCTTACGCCGCGGGTATGCCGGACGTTTTCCGACGGCTTGATCGGGGAGGTGGAGAAACCGGTTGAGCGCCGCTACCGGGTGGGCCTTCTGACCGGATGCGTGCAGGATCTGACGTTTTCCGATGTCAACCGGGATACGGTTGACGTTCTGCTGGCCAACGGGTGCGAAGTGATCACGCCACGCTGCCAGGCCTGTTGCGGATCCCTGCACGGGCACAACGGGGAGTGGGAGTTGGCGAAGGTGCTCGCCCGCCGCAACCTTGACGCTTTCGACCTCGATGGCCTCGATGCCGTTATTACCAACGCCGCCGGCTGCGGATCACACCTGAAGCATTATGACCGGTTGCTGGCCGGGGACGAGCGTTACGCCCAACGGGCCCGAACCTGGTCGAACAAAGTCAGGGATATAAGTGAATGGCTCGTTGAGATCGGGATCCGGCGTCCACAGGTGGCCGCCACCCCGCTTGCGGTCACCTACCACGAAGCGTGTCACCTTTGCCATGGTCAGGGTATTACGCGTCAACCCAGGGACCTGTTGAAGGCAATTCCGGGTTTGGAGCTGCGCGAACTCAAGGAGTCCACCTGGTGCTGTGGGAGCGCCGGTATCTACAATATCACCCAGCCGGCAATGTCGGAGAAACTCCGTGATCGAAAGGTGGATCATCTGCGGGCGACCGAAGCGACGGTCGTAGCCAGCGCCAACCCGGGATGCAATATTCAGATTTCAGCGGGTCTGGTCGCCTCCAAAGGCCGGGCGATGGCCGTCCACCACCCGGTTTCCCTCCTGGCGGAAGCCTACCGACGGGAAACGGGGTGAGGCCGGATCCGGTTTCGTGACGAGCCAAACGTGCTGATTCTGCATGGTTTTGGATTCTTGAGTTGCCGGTGCGATTGTGTCATGGTCGATTTATGAATGAAAAGTTTGCCCAGTACGCGCATCCGGAGGCACTCGTCGATACCCAGTGGGTTCAGGATCACCTGGAGGATCCCAAGGTCCGCGTGATCGAGAGCAATGAAGACGTCCTGTTATACGATACCGGACACATTCCCGGGGCGGTGCACATTGACTGGCGGGCCGACCTGCAGGACCAAACCGTTCGCGACTATATTTCCCCCGAAGAATTTGCCCGGGTATGCGAACGGAACGGGATCGAGCAGGACACCGTTTGCGTTTTTTATGGCGATAAAGCGAATTGGTGGGCCTGTTATGCCCTTTGGGTGTTTCGCCTCTTCGGACATGAAAATGTCCGGATCATGGATGGTGGCCGCGATAAATGGACGGCCGAGGGGCGTCCATTGACGAGGGAAAAAGCCTCCCGGCCAGCCAGCGAGTACCCCATTCCAGCCAAACGTATGGATGATATGATCCGCGCCTTTTACGAGGATGCCCTCCAGCAAAGTCAATCCAACGGGCCTTTGATCGACGTTCGCTCGCCCGCGGAGTTCAGGGGAGAGGTCACTCACATGCCCGAGTACCCCCAGGAAGGGGTGTTGCGGGGCGGTCACATTCCGGGTGCGGAGAATGTGCCTTGGAAGATGGCGGCCAACGACGATTCGACGTTTAAATCTTTGCCTGAGCTCAGGAAGATTTATGCCGAAGGCTGTGGGCTTGCGCCGGACGAAAACATCGTTTGTTACTGCCGGATCGGCGAGCGCTCCAGTCACACCTGGTTCGTTTTGACCTATCTCCTGGGGTACCGGCATGTTCGGAATTATGACGGCTCCTGGACCGAGTGGGGAAACATGGTGCGCGCTCCTATCGAAACCGGGGAGTAGTTCCGGAGGAAATTTCGCCGGTCATCTCCTCGAACCCTGCCGCGGGAGTATGAGGGGGCGTTCGTGTCCGTCGCGACGGACGAAGAGGGTGCCCGATGAACCGTTAATTCGACAATCATGCCATCAACATCTGACGCCGGGCGGTACCCGGAGAAACTCCGGGAGATCATCGACTTCTTCGAGATGCTTCCGGAAGAGGAGAAGCGGGAAAACCTCATCTTCTACGCGGAAAACGCGACCCTGCAGGAACCGCGCGATGAGGAATCCTACGATCTCGACGACGTCCGGAAAGACGAGGAGTGTACGGATACGGTAGGCGTTTTTCTCCGGGTGGACCCGGAGGGCCGGGCGCATTTCCGGATCTCCCTGGGACCGCAGGTCCAAACCCTGACCAAGGCGATGACGGCGATTCTTTGCCAGGGACTGAGCGGCTCAACCCCGGCGGCGGTGCTCGAGATCCCACAGGATTTTGTGCCGAGAATTGTCGGATCTCAATTGGTCCGGGTTCGGAGCCAGACGGTTTTCTACATCCTCACCCGCATGAAAAGTGTCTGCAAGGTGTACCTGAACCGGCAGAGGGCCTCGAATGAAACGTGAATACGAACACTGGCGTTCCGCCGTCGCGGCGAGTCGGATGCACACGTCATAAGATTTTCCCGGTCATTGATTAAATGAGTTGATCCGGGACAGGGAGTGGTCTTTTCTGGAATTGTTTTTTGCCCAGGTGGTGGAATTGGCAGACACGCCAGATTTAGGATCTGGTGCCGAAAGGTGTGTGGGTTCGAGTCCCACCCTGGGCACATCGGAAATATCAGGTGGCACGCGAAGGGTTGAACGAGCGTGTTACCGGAATGCCGACCGAAGAGCGGGCGGCCTTGACCTTGTGACGCTCCGCGAACGTCGCGGTGGCCGCTTTTGGGGTCGATATTGAATTTGTTTCCCCTCTTTGGCAAATGAAGCGGGTTCTGTAACGCGACGTGCTTTTTTCCGGCGGGTAGACCTCATGCCCACACCGCTTCGTGTAAATGACGGCGCTCGTGTGTGGGCGCATGTGGGACCCCCGCATGTAAAAAAAAATTAAAAAAGGCTTTACATATAAATAATTCTAATTGTATTTATTAGCTATTGCTTTCAATGTAATGGGTTCGTGAACGTATTGTTTCCGGCTGTTCACACGAATAGTTGTAAGCTCCACGACCTTGCCCCCAATTTGTGCCCGGCACGAGGTGAACTCGTTTACATTACTGAAGTGCTTCGGAAAATCCTGACTACGGGCTTAGTTGATGTTCCACCAAAAATGTGTTTCGGCGGGTATCTTCATGGTCGTCCTTACTGCAGGGAGCATGCTCGATGCGCAGTGGCGGACCGAGACGTTTGAACTGCGCGACGGGTGGAACGCCGTTTACCTGCACATTGACGTTTCCCATGATTCGCTCGGCGAGCTCGTGGGAAGCGACGCGTCGAACCCGATCGAAGAGATCTGGCTTTGGGTGCCGGCGGTTGGGGGGATGCAGTTTATCGACAATCCGCAGGAGCCTTCGTCCGGCAATACGCAATGGCTGCGGTGGGACCGTTACTGGGGAGGTTCGTCGCCGTTGCAGCGTCTCGTGCCAAACGCGGCCTACCTGGTGCGCGTCCGGTCGGATGTCCCCGCGTACACCTGGACTCTGAAAGGCAGGCCGGTTGCCTCGCACGTTTCCTGGACGAGCGCCGGGCTGAACTTTGTCGGGATCCCGACTCCGCGAACGAACCCTCCGACCTGGGGAACCTTTCTCGGCCCCTCGCGCTCACTCCACAATGAAGCGGAGGTGTACCATTACCCGGGCGGTCCGTTCGGCGACAACAATCCCGCCCGCCTCTGGCCGACGCTGCTGCGGCAGACGCCCCTCAACCGGGGGCAGGCTTATTGGGTGCGCGCGGAGGAATACAATCGCTATTTCGGCCCGGTCACGGTCGGCGTGCAGGGGAGGGAGGGCGTGAATTTCGGCGCGAGTTCGGGACAGCATCGTATGCGTTTGCGAAACCCGATCGACGAGCCGGTCACCGTTTCAATGCGGCTGCTGCCTTCGGAATCGCCGCCGCCGGGCGAGCGGCCGATTGTCGCCAACGTTCCCCTTCTCTGGCGCGGCGAGATCGATCTGTCCGATTTGACCTACGACTTCTCCCGCTTTGCGGACGGTCCCGCCGAATGGACCCTTCAACCCCACGGAGAGCCGGGGTCGGAGATCGAGGTGGTCCTCGGGCTCGAACGTTCGGCCATGACCGGGGATGCGGGCGATCTGTTTGCGGGGATCCTCCAGGTGACCGATGACCGGGGTTTGCTGGAAATCGAACTGCCGGTTTCCGCCGAAGTTGCTTCGTCCTCGGGACTCTGGGTGGGCAACGCCCTCGTTGCCGAAGTGGAACACCGCCTCGTCACGTATGCGGAAACCGAAGACGGCGCTCTCGTAGAAACCGAGGACGGCAGTTACGTGGTGGAGTCGGTCGACGAGTCCTTCGGGCCGGTCGCGCGTCCGTTCCCCCTGCGCCTGATTGTGCACAACGAGGGCGGCACCGGGGCCACTTTACTGCAGCGGGTTTATTTCGGACTGCTGGACGAGGAGAATTTGATTCTGGCGAAATCCCAGGATTCGCTCAATCCCGCCGCCCTCGACAGCGCGCGCCGTATCAGCGTGGCTCACCTGCCGTGGACCGAGAACAACGTTTCCTGGTCGTTCGACGGGCCGTTGAACGAAACGGCGGAGATTCAGGTGACGGTCCACGTTCCCTACGACGACCAGGCGACGAACCCGTTTCTCCACACGTATCATCCCGACCATGACAATTTGGACGCGCGCTTCGAGGAAGCGTTGCCGCAAGGCGCGGAATCCTACGGTGTTATCCGCCGGATTTCGCTCCGTGTCGAAACGCCCGCCGGAGATTTCGCCGACGTCACCGGCGGCGGCGGCATCCTGTCGGGTACCTACGAAGAGACCATCACCCTCCTCGGGACGGGAAATGCCTCCCGCGAATACCGGGTGCGCGGCGGTTTCGCCGTCACCCGCGTCACCGATATCGCCACCCTCACCGAGTGATTTTCCACACACCCGGACAACCCTCCGACCCTTCCGCCATGAAAACGATCACTCAAATTCGATTCCTTCCCGTTCTCCTGTTGCTCGCATGCGCGTCACCCGCCTGGGGCGGCGCCCCTCCCGAGGTGCTCTCCTACCAGGGCTTCCTGGTGGATGCCGACGGCGTGCCGCTCGGCACCGACGGAGCAGGGAACCCACAGCCGGCGAACTACGATGTGACCTTCAGCATATTCGACGCCTCCTCGGACGGCAATCTCCTCTGGGCGGAACAACAGACCATCACCGTCGATAACGGGTACTTCAGCGTGCTGCTCGGGGAGGGAGCGGAAATCGGCGATCCCCGTCCGAATCTCTCGACGATCTTTACGGGATTCAACGCGGCGGAACGGTTTATCGGAGTCGCGGTCCGCTTCGATCCGGGAAGCGATGTTTACGAAGATATCCTTCCGCGCCTGCGCCTGTTGACCTCTCCCTATGCGTTTCTGTCGTCACAGACCCGCTCCGTGGTTAACGATGAAGGCCAGAGCCTGGTGACGACCAACGGCGAACACGTGACGATTGCGGGAATTTTGAGCGCGGATACCATCGTCGGGAGCGGGGGCAATCTGACCGACCTGGACGCGTCGAAGATCATCTCGGGGACGCTCGATCAGGAACGTTTGCCCGCCAGTATCAGCGGGAATAAGACATTCACGGATTCCGTGGGAATCGGAACAGCGAGTCCCATCGCGCCGCTAGAAGTTCGGGGCTCGCGGTCATTAAACCGCAACTTCAGCTATTTCGCCCGAGGCACCACCACCATCGGCTTTAACACGGTCAACGTGAATATCGGGTCGGCCTCGGGCACGGTGCCGTATTCGATCATTGCCCAGCACCGAATCGGAGCGACTGAGTTCAACGCATTTTCCGACGCCCGGATCAAGCAGGTCGTCGGTCGCAGCGATCCGCGGAGCGATACCGACGTCATCCGACGCTTGCGCGTTACGGACTACCTGCCGGCGGATACAATCGGAGATGGCGCGATAGGTAGGAAGGGTTTCATCGCGCAGGAAGTGCGTGAAATCATTCCCGAAGCGGTAACCCTGAGCACGGGTTTTGTTCCCGATGTGTACGCACTCCCGGCAACGTTCGAGCACGATGCCGCAACAGGCAGCGTCACGGTCACCATGGTCGATCCCCACGGATTGGATACAGCCGACCGCGTTCGCATCTTTGCCGACGCGGAGACGCTGGAGCTGGAGGTCGTGGCGGTGGAGTCCCCGACAACCTTTACCTTGGGCTTCTGCGAGGCCGCGCCCGCCCGGATGTTTGTTTACGGAAGGGAGGTGTCTGACTTTCATATTCTTAACTACGACAGGATCTTCACCTCCGGCATCGGTGCGATACAGGAACTGCTGCGCGAAGTGGACGCTTTGAAATCGCGCATGGACGAATTGGAACGGCAGCAGCACCGCCTGAACGCCATGGAAGCCGAACTGGCGCAGCTGCGGACGATCGTCCGGGCGATGGCCGGCGACCACCCGTTGGAGCGGGCGGGGCTGGCGCCTGACGCCGGAACGGACGGCGATCACCAGGTCAATTGGGCGAACAGGTAATCCTCTTTCTGCGAACGGAAGAACGACGCCATGAAACGAATCCGAGCCAGTTTCTCTTGGATCCCGCTCTGCGGGCTCGCGTTGACGACCGCGCTCACGGCTGTGG
>PXDC01000423.1 GCA_003565135.1 Verrucomicrobiota bacterium | reverse complement strand
GGGGTGCCAAGCCAAAATCCCGCTTGCTTCGCCTTTTTCTATTCTATCAAGCATTTGATTAAAAATCGGACGACCCGGCTCTTTTGCCGTCTGTGATTCTCGGAAAGTATCGGCAATCGTCAGATTTTCTTTTTCCGCCAATTCCCGCAATTCTGTTTCCTGCGCTTCCAAACTCAAAACTTGCCTGTCATCTTCATCGGTGGATTTTCTAATGTAGAGAAAGTATTTATCCATAGTTTTTAAAAATTATTTTTTTAATAATATCGCTTTTGGGCAATCCCGACATCTGTCGGGATAATTATCGCTTTGCAACTCGCCCTTAGGGGCGAGAAAAAAAGATTGACTGTTTTGCTTTCGCGAAACCTCAAGCAAACTTGAGCGAACCGAATTTTGCGGGAACGGGAATTGGTTTTTGAGCCACGCGGAGCGTGGCAAATCCTTTTAAAATCAGGCCTTAGCGCCCGCAGGGCGCTTGATCCCGCCGTGGCGGGAGAGGCAACAAACGCCGAACATACAATTTGGCTCCGTATTCTGAACGAAATCCGAACTTTTTTCAAAGAAAATCCAGAACAAGAATGAGGTGCGTTTCCGCTTGCCTCCGCGGAGTTTATCCCGCACGCTTGCGTTGCGGGGCTACGGCAAACCAAAACAGAAAAATTTTCTCTACATTTTTTAATTTTTTCGTGCGCAATTTTTTCTTTTAAAAGGAAAAGAAAATTTTTCTGTTTTGTGTTTCTCTTAATCAGAGAAAAGCGGAAGCGCTCTATTTTAATTCGCAAAAGGG
This sequence comes from Verrucomicrobiota bacterium, assembly GCA_003565135.1. Taxonomy (GTDB): domain Bacteria; phylum Verrucomicrobiota; class Verrucomicrobiia; order Opitutales; family T3Sed10-336; genus PXDC01. Next base: position 3,069 of record PXDC01000423.1, on the reverse strand, counting down.
CAAAAATTACTTCCCCCAGACCCCCTTCCTTTTTGCCCTTTTGCTTTTCGGGCTTCGCCCGATTTTTTTGCGGGGCTTTTATTTTTATAGTTGCCCTTGCCCCACCACTCCCGTGCGCGGGCAACAGGGAACTCCCTATAATTTGTTTGATTGGAATTAAAAAATGATGTATCATTATAATTGAGAAAGAAAACGGTATAACTTTTACTTTATACATTATATTGTATATTATAACATAACACAATGGCAAATTCCAAAATAAGTACAAACATTAAGAAATTGCGAACAGAAAAGGGCTACTCTCTTGAGAAAGTAGCTCGTCTTGCCGATTTATCGCTCAATACGGTGATGAGAGTAGAATCAGGGGTAAACAAAAATCCTACCATTGAAACGCTAACAAAAATTGCGAAAGCTCTAAATGTTGGTGTTAATGATTTATTAAAATCCTAGATATGCAAATAAAAAATAAAAAAACAATTAAAGAGTTGCCTGACTTTGAAAGGCCTCGAGAGAAATTGATAAAGAAAGGCACAAGGTCTTTAAAAAAGGAAGAGCTATTGGCTATTCTTTTACGTACTGGTTTAAAGGGTAAAAATGCTATAGAAGTAGCTAGAGATATTTTAGAGAGGTATGGCGATAAAAAACTTTTAGAAGTATCTTATGAGGAATTAAGGAATATGCGTGGAGTGGGACTGACTAAAGCTACACAAATTCTGGCTGCGATTGAATTAGGTAGCCGTTTGTTTAAAGAAAAATCGGAGAAAGAAATTTATATAAATTCTTCTCAAGATGTTGTTAAAGAAGTTAACCACATTAAAGAAAACAAGAAAAAAAATTTTGTTGTCTTATATCTTGATGCTCGTAGTAAATTAATTCACAAAGAAACCATATCAATCGGCACATTAAACGCATCGCTTATTCATCCTCGTGAAGTTTTTGAACCAGCCATTCGTTATTTAGCCGCTCAAATAGTTTTGGCTCATAACCATCCTTCTGGTGATTCCGATCCATCCGAAGATGATATAGAAATAACAAAACAACTAACAAGCGCTGGACAAATTTTAGACATTGAGGTTGTAGAGCATGTTGTTATCACACAGAATAATCATTTTAGTTTTAAAGACAACAGGATAATATAAATTCGGTATGAAATATTATTTTTATTACAAAGAAGGGAAAAATATAGTTGCCGCGAAGGACAAGGAAAGAAATGCGCAAGCGAAAAGAAGGTTAGCAGATTTATTTAAGAATAAGAAAGATTCAATACCTGACCGCTTCTTAGATGATTGGCAAAACGTTGCTCTATATAATCCTAGCGGCAATGTAAAAGCCGCCAAGGCCATCTTAATTAATCCAGAAGATGGTGCTTATGATCTTTCAAACCCAATAAACGAACTAACCGGCAGAGAATGGGTTAAGTTTACTTGCAGTTGGTTTATTTTTAATGCACTACACAAAGACTTAAAAGAAGAGAGAGAGGTGTCCCCTAACTCAAAAGAGCACCCAGCAACTTTTTCACCAACAATGATTGAAGAGTTTATTAAATTTTTTACGAAAAAGGGCGAAGCTGTTCTTGATCCATTTAGCGGCATAGGAAGTACTTTTGTTGCGTGTAAACGCACTGGACGAATTGGATATGGAATTGAATTGAATAAAAAGTATTACGATATTTCTATTAAAAGAACTCCCGGATTTAAAAAAAATATTTTTAATGATAATGCCGAGAACATTAAAAATCTTAAGATTCCCGAAATAGGATTTTCTATATCATCTCCACCTTATTGGAATGTATTAAATCGAAGTACTAAAGACTTTAAAATTAAAAGAACCAAAAATGGTTTAGATCAAAACTATTCTACGAGAACAGAAGATTTAGGAAATATAGATGATTACGAGCTATTTTTAAAGAGGTTAGCATCAATTTATTTTGACGTTTACGAGTTACTAAAGAAAAAAGGTTATCTAGTTATTATAGTAAAAAATGTGAAAAAGGAAGGAATAATGTATCCGTTAGCTTGGGATTTGGCAAAAATTTTGTCAGAAAAATACGAGCTTAAAGATGAGAAAATTTGGATACAAGATAAAATAGGGCTTGCGCCTTATGGTTATCCGTCTGCATGGGCAAGTAATATACTACATCACTACTGTTTAATTTTTCAAAAAAAATAACATGGCAATCAGCTTGGAAAAAATTGTTAATAATTTTATAGACGTAAAAGATTTTGATTACGATCGTAAATTTTCGCGTGTTGCGAGGATACATAAATATTGGTCACGAAAACCATGGTTTATTGTAAAAGAATATGTGAAAAAATACTCTGAACCTGGCGAAAAAATTCTAGACCCTTTTTGTGGTAGTGGAATTATAGGACTAGAAGCAATTTTATCCAGTAGACATTTTGTCGGTTATGATTTAAATCCATTTGCCAGTTTCTTAGCAAAAAATACATTAAACATAGACTATGATTCAGATAGCGTAAGTCGAGATATTTCTTTGCTTGAAGAGAGAATATCCAAAAAAATAATGAACCTGTACCATGTTAGTAATGATAAGTATGTTTTGTATACAATTCAGGGTCATAAAAATCATCAGAATTACAATGCAGTTATTTCAAATAAACTGTTTCAAGACAAAGAAAAAATATTTCTAAAAGAAAAAGATCTAAATCCCAAGATTAGATTTCCGAGAAGTTTGGAATTTCCGGACAAATCTTTTCCTAAAAAATTTTATAAAGATAGATTTTCTTATAAAGGTATTAATAAAGTGTCCGACATGTTTACCAGAAGAAATCTGCTCTCACTTGCCCTTCTCAACGACGCTATTCAAAAGACCAAGTTGAAGAACACCCTTCGACATTTGATGGGTGAAGACCTGATTACCCATTTGGGTCTCGATTATTACTATGAAGAAAAGTCCTGAATTTGTTGTGGAGTCTAGTTGCTTTTTTCGATGGGCGACGTGATTTGAGAGTGGTGTGATGCAAGCGCAGATAAAACAGGCGGTAATACTGGCGGCGGGATTTGGTAGTCGTTTGGCCCGTGATGAAAAAGATATGAAACCTTTGCGTC
>PXDC01000141.1 GCA_003565135.1 Verrucomicrobiota bacterium | reverse complement strand
GTAACATCAGTACCAAACTCAACCTCTATTTCTATTTCCTGAGCATCCATATCTATAACTGCAGGTTCTGTTTGCTCATCAAGCTCGAAAGCAAGTATGTCTGCTTCGTTGTTTGCTGCAACCGTAACAGATACAGACCATGTTTTAACTGTAACGCCGTCTTCAGCCGTAACTGTGTACTCTACAGGTGTGCTAAAGTCTTGCTCTGTCTCACTCTCAGGATCTACAGTAGCGTTTTCAGAAATAGTTACTGTAGGTGTGAGTGTAGTTACGTCGGTTCCAAAGAATACTTCTACTGACACTGTTGCAGCTTCTGAATCAATAACTGCCGGAGCAGTTTGTTCTGCAAGTGTGAAGTCAAGTATCTCGGCTTCGGTATTTTGTGCTACAGATACTGTTACAGTCCACTCCTCAGTATCTTCATTTTGAGCTGTAACCAGATAAGTTACTGGCTCTGTGAAATCTTGTACTGTTACACCTGACACCTGCAATACATCATCAACTGTAGCTGTTGCTCCGGTTGATAGTGTGAATGTTGGTGTGAGTGATGTTATATCTGTATTGAATACTACCTCAACGTCTATAGTGTTATTTTCATTGTCAATTACGGGATCCATGGTTAGCACATCTTCAACAAATCCATAAGCCAATATATCGGCTGCGGTATTGTCTGCTACGTGTACTGCCACTGTCCATACTTTCTCATCACCATTCTCGGCGGTAACTACATAAGTCCTCGGATGTGTAAAGTTACGTGTTACTCCGCTTGCAGGGCTTATTACAGCATTCTCTGAAATAGTGATAGAAGGAGTAAGTGCTGTTACGTCGGTTCCGAAAGCAACCCAAACATCAACAGTTGCATTTTCACTGTCTATAACAACAGGCGCATCTATATCTGATTGAACTGCTAACTCAGCAAGTGTGATGTCAAGTATCTCCGCTTCTGCATTATCAGCTTCGTGTACTGTTACTGTCCAAACTTTTTCATCAGCGTTTTCGGCAGTAACTGTATATTCTACAGGACTAGTAAAGTCTTGCTCTGCACCACTTTCAGGATCAACAGTTGCATTTTCTGAAACGGTAATAGTTGGTGTAAGTTCAGCAACATCTGTTCCAAAAGTTACCCAAACATCAATAGTTGCATTCTCACTGTCAATTATTACAGGTTCATCAATATCTGTTTGATCTGCAAGTTCAGCTAATGTGAAGTCAGTGATCTCTGCTGCTGTATTGAGTGCCTCATGTACTGTTACTGTCCACTCTTTTGTATCTCCATTCTCTGCAGTAACAATGTAATCAACAGGCTCGGTAAAGTCAGCATCAGCGCCATCTGCAAGGGCAATTGTAGCATTTGTTGATAAAACAAATTCAGGCTCAATCACTGACATATCTGTTCCAAAGCTTACCCAAACATCAACCGTGCCTTCTTCACTGTCTATTACAACAGGCTCAGCAATATCTGATTGATTTGCCAATTCAGCAAGTATCACATCATGTATTTCTGCAGCAGTATTTGGTGCTACTTGTACTGTTACTTGCCATGTTTTCTGAGTCTCATCTTCTGCTGTTACTATGTAATTCCTTGGGCGTGAGAAATCACGTATTGAGCCGCTTGCAGGACTTACTGCAGCATTTTCAGAAAGCGTCAGTGTTGGTGCAAGTGCCGTAACATCTGTGCCAAAAGCAACCCAAACTTCAATCGTGCCTTCTTCACTGTCTATAACAACAGGAACATCAATATCTGACTGAACTGCTAACTCGTCAAGATACAGCTCTATGATTTCAGCCTCTGTGTTTGGTGCTATCGAAACTATAACATCCCAATCATTGACCGTCTCTTCATCTTCTGATGTAACAGTATATGTTACTACATCACTGAAATCAGTAACAACATCAACAGGATATGGAGAAATTGTAGCATAATCAGAAATGGTTATAGATGGTATGAGTGTGGTAACATCTGTTCCAAACTTAACCTCTACGCGCACCTCTTTTGCTTGTTTAACAATATCTACAATAGCGTCTTCAACATCGTCAAACTCGATAGCAAGAATTTCTGCAAGATGATTTTGTGCATGACTTACTGTTACTGTCCAATCCTTAGTATCTGTACTCTCTGCTGTTACTGTGTACTCGACAGGATCTGTAAAGTCTTGTGCAGTACCACTTGCAGGATCAATAGTAGCATTATCTGATAGTTTTATTACAGGTTCGAGTTCTGTAAGGTCTGTACCATATACTACTTCTATATCAACAGTTGCTGCATCTGAGTCTATTACTGCATCACCTACTTGTTCAGCAAGTGTGAAGTCTGTAATTTCAGCCTCGGTATTTGTAGCTTCTTTTACTGTTACTGTCCACACACGTTGTGCTCCGCTTCCGGCGGTTACAACATAGGTTCTTGGGAAAGTAAAGTTACGTGTTACTCCACTTGCAGGAGTTATAGAAGCCTCATCTGATATTGTAATAGTCGGTGTAAGGGCTGTTACATCGGTTCCATAAACTACCCAAACTTCTACCGTAGATTCTTCATCATCAATAACTACAGCATGATCAATATCTGTTTGATCTGCCAGTTCGTCAAGGTGGAAATCAAGAATTTCAGTAAGATGATTTGGTGCATGGCTTACGGTTACTGTCCATTCCTTCTCTGTACCATCTTCTGCTGTAACAGTATAAATAACCGGATCAGTAAAGTCTTGTACAACTCCACTTTCAGGATCTATCTCAGCATTTTCTGAAATCTCTATAGTTGGTGTAAGTGCTGACAAGTCAGTACCATATTCTACTTCAATATCAACAGTTGCTGCTTCTGAATCAATTACTGCATCTTTAACTTGTTCAGCAAGTGTGAAGTCAGTAATTTCTGCTTCAGTATTATCTGCAACAGTTACTATTACTGTCCAGTCTTCTGTAGCAATTGTATTGGCAGCTGTGATGGTGTAAATTACATCATTTGTAAAGTCTTGTTCTGTTACACCACTTGTTTGTGTATCTCCATCAACTGCAGCAGTTGCTCCTGCTGAAAGAGTGAATGTAGGTGTCAGTGCCGTAATATCGGTACCAAACACTACCTCTATGTTGATCTCTTTTTCAACATCATCAATATCCACATCACTTGCTAATACACTCTCAGCAAGACCAAAAGCAAGAATCTCTGTTGCTGTATTTGGTGCTTCATGTACTGTTATTTTCCAAGTTTTTTGGACTCCATTCTCGGCAGTAACTACATAATTTCTCGGATGAGTGAAGTTACGTGTTACTCCACTTGCAGGTAATATAGAAGCATCATCAGAAACAGTAATAGTTGGTGTAAGCGTTGTAACATCTGTGCCGTAAACGACCCAAACATCAACAGTAGCTTCTCCGATATTTATATTCACTGCATCAGTTACATCTGGAATATCAGCAGGATCAGCTAACTCTGCAAGTGTGAAGTCTTCAATTTCGGCAAGATGACTTGTAGCATGGCTTACTGTTACTGTCCAAGTTTTATCTGTGCCATCTTCAGCTGTAACGGTATAAACAACAGGATCAGAGAAGTCTTGTGCATCACCACTTTCAGGATCAACAGTTGCATTTTCTGAAACTGTAACTGTTGGCGTAAGTGCTGATAGATCAGTGCCAAACTCAACCTCAATCTCAACAGTAGCTAAATCAGAGTTAATAACAGCAGGTGCTGTTTGTTCTGCAAACTCGAAGTTTAGTATTTCTGCTTCAGAATTTTCAGCTACTGTAACTGTAACTTCCCAGTCTCTCGTGTCACCATTTTCAGCTGTAACTATGTAAGTAAATGGAATACTAAAGTCTTGCGCAGTTCCACTTAAAGGATCTATTGTTGCATTATCAGAAACTTC